>JBDKLD010000021.1:0-7705 GCA_039795715.1 Candidatus Parcubacteria bacterium
TTCCCATACTTTTCCCAGACCTATACTGATCTTATCCACTATCTTTTACACAGATTTAAACAAAACTCGTATCTGTTCAACTTCATCGACAAGTGTTTGGTCGACCTTGAGATCGTTGCGGATCTTTAAGTGTGAGTGGATGACAGTGGTGTGGTCTTTTCCCCCGAGTTTTTGACCAATAAGAGGATAGGAAACATTAAAATCTTCTCGGAGAATGTACATGATCACCTGCCTTGCCTTTACTATCTCTTTCCTACGGGTTTTTTCATAGACAGTCCCCTCTTCGAGATTATAGAAGTCAGTAATAAGCTTCACAATATCCTTTACAGAGACATTTTTCTTGGGCTTTACGCTATTTTTAATGAGGTTTTTGATTTCATTGATGGAAAGTGGTTTTTGTTTGAGCTGTGTCTGAATGATTATTGTGTTGAGAACACCCTCAAGTTCGCGGATATTACCCTGTATAGAGGTTGCGATGAATGAAACCACCTCATCGGTGATTTCTATACCAAGTTGACGGCTCTTGGCCTTGAGGATAGCCACTCTAGACTCATAGTCAGGATCTATAAAATCAACGATCATTCCCGCAGAAAAACGTGATTTGAGGCGATCTTCGAGACCAGGGATGAAGTTTGGGTGTTTATCAGAAGAAAATATAATTTGCTTGTTGTGATCGTAGAAAGTATTGAAAAGATGGAAGAGTTCTTCTTGGGTTTTCTCCATTTTGCCGATAAATTGGATGTCGTCGATGAGGAGACAGTCATATTTTCGGTATTTTTCCTTGAATTGGAATGGATTTGACTTGCTATTCCCTTGGAGAGAGTTGATGTAGTCGTTGGCAAATTTCTCGAGAGTAATATAGTGAACTTTTTTCTCGGGGTACTTCTCTTTGATAGCATTTCCCGTTGCTTGCATGAGGTGTGTTTTACCGAGTCCAGTACTACCATAAATGAAAAACGGGTTGTAGAGCACGCCGGGCTTGTTGATGATAGCCTGCCCTGCCGCGTAAGCAAGCTCATTGAATGAGCCAACAATAAAGGTATCAAAGGTGTAACGTGGATTGAGGTTATCTTCCTTGTTTATATAGAGATCCTTGAGCGGTAGCTCTCTTGATGGGAGGATGTGCACAGGGTTCTCGTCTTTATTGCGGTCGCGATCAAACCTAGCAATAGTGTACTCAACACTTCGAACATTCTCAGAATAATTCATAAGTACTTTCAAAATGAGTTTGTTGTACTTGGTGATAAGCCATTCCTTTACAAATTCGTTGGGTACACCGACATAAATAGTGCCAGAGTCCTCTTTTGCAATATGGGTATTTTTAAACCATGTACTAAAGTTTGCTTTTGAAACATTTGTTTCGATTTCTTGTAAACAGCTATTCCAAATTTCTCTAGTATCTAACATGGCATCATTATAGGCTTATTAAAGGCTCATGCAAATCTTGCCTTTTTTAAAATAATATGTGGATAACTTGTTGATAAGCCTCCAAATACGTTATTTTATATGGCTTAAATGAATCCACAGCTATTCCCATAAAATAAACTTCAATAAATTATAAATACTATTTAAATATTGTCTAAATAAGGCAAGTAGTGTATAGTGCTCTCCATATGTCACAAACATACCAACCAAAGAAAAGAAAACGCGCAAAGACTCACGGTTTTCTGGTACGTGGAAAGTCTACAAACGGCAAGAAAATTCTCGTTCGCCGTCGCCGAAAGGGCCGAAAAGCGCTTACGGTCACTAGCCACAAGAAATAGTATGCTACCCAAGAGAAAAAGAATGAAAGGAGATGAAATTGCTCTTCTTTTTTCGTCTGCGAAAATGGTAAGAAACCCTTTATTTACAATGAAATATATCAAAAATGAGACAAATAAAACCTCTTTCGCTATAGCTGCTTCAAAAAAGGTCTTCAAGACTGCAGTTTTACGGAATAAGGTACGCCGAAGACTTTATGGAGCTATTAAAACTGCAAAAGTAGATTCCCTCCCCTACTCTGTTGTTATTTTACCCAACAAAGAAGCCCTAAATGTGCCATATAAAGCACTTGTTACCGCAGTAAGCACTTCATGCAAAGACTTAATAAAAATTTAAAGTGGGCGACCATAGGGCTTATTAGGGGCTACCAGATTTTATTGTCCCCTGATCATAGTTTCTGGCGATTTGTTGTTCAAAAAAGAGTTTGCTGTTTTCACCCAACATGTTCGGAGTACGCGATTGAGGCTATTGAGAAGTATGGAGTTTCAAAAGGAACTGCTTTGGCAGTAAAAAGGATATCTCGTTGCCACCCATTTTCTGATGGAGGTTACGATCCAGTGAAATAAGTAAAATAATCGCCGATTTTGATTTTTGCCCCCACTCCGCTACAATACTGGCATGCTAAAAACTCTCTGGAACGTCGTTTTATATAAACCTCTCTATAACCTCCTTGTTCTCCTCCTTATACTCTTTGGAGGTAACGCTGGTGTGGCTATTATCATCCTCACCCTCTTGGTAAAGGCAGTGCTCTTGCCTTTTACTGCCAAAACCATCAAAAGCCAGGTAGCAATGAAGGCTATTGAGCCAAAATTGCAGAAAATTCGCGAGGAACATGCTACTGACAAGCAATTGCAGACCAAGAAAACCTTTGAACTCTACAAAGAGCACAAGGTCAATCCTTTCACTGGTTGTCTACTCCTTTTAATCCAACTCCCCATAATTATCGCCTTGTACCGTGTAGTGCTCGGTGGTTTTGTTATTCACCCAGAACTCCTCTATGGTGCTGTTCATTTCCCAAGCCACGTAAGTACAATGTTCCTCGGTTTTGATATTACACAGAAAAGTCTCATTTTTGCGATAGTTGTGGCGGGGCTACAGTTCCTCCAGGGTTGGCTATCAACTAGAAAGACAAGCGCAACGAGCTCTGCGTTGAGTATAAAAAAAGAAGAAACGACGAAGGATAATATGCAGGCAAGCCTCCAAAAGAGCATGCAAATGCAAATGAAATATTTCCTACCAGTTATGGTTGGATTTATCTCCTTCTCTCTGCCTGCAGCTATTGGGCTCTATTGGGCAACCAACATTCTCGTCACCATAGCCCAGGAATATTACATTCGTAAACGATACGCAAAAATATATGACCGAAGCAATTAAAAAAATAATTGAAGATGTACTCAAGGCCGGTGACCTATCATTCGAAGAAATAAACCTTCACACTCCCGAGTATGATGATATGACGTGGTTTCAGATTCGTACCAACGATTCACATTCGCTCATTGGCAAAAATGGCGAGACACTTTCTGCACTCAATCATTTGATAAAAAAAATCGCCGATAAACAAAAAGGCGACTCCCCTACGATCCTAGATTTCTTTATCGACGTCAATGATTTCCAAAAAAAGAAAGTTGATAGTATAAAAACTGTTGCACATATGATGGCAGAGCGCGCACGCTTTTTCAAAAGCTCAGTTGATGTTGATCCAATGTCGCCCTTCGAGCGCAAAGTCATGCACTCATATCTTTCAAAACACAGTGATATAAAAACTGAATCAGAAGGTACTGGTCCCAAACGTCATATCGTCATCCGCTACGTCGAGAATAAAGACCAGAATAAATAAAATAAAATAGAGTTCACGAGGGGGCTCCGCAGGGCGACGGCCCGAGGACCGAGGAAAATCTTACCAAAGATTTTCCGTACCCCGAGAGAACTGCTATTTTATTTTAGCTATTCTGGTTGGAGATCTAGTGACCAGAGCGAGCCATCTTTTTTATTGATGAAGACTAGATAGGTGTTCGCTGGATCAACAACAAGGTTGGTAGCATCTATTGTGGCATTTACTGATGAAGGATTGCCTACTACAATAGAAGTGTAGTCATTCAAATCTATTTTGTATATCTGGTCGTTGAAACTAATAGCACCCTGGTACCATGCGTCTGGATAATCTACGCTCGGTAAGTACGATGGCACCGCACAATACAGAATCGTCGCAGACTGCCACACACATTTCTCTGGCAGAGTATTCGCGCCAGGGAGAGGAATAATACTTTTGGCATCGGTGCTGTAGATACTACTCGTCATTCCCCCGTTTACTGATCGAGAAAAAAGAACTTTCTTCATGTCGGGACTAGTGAGTGTAGTGAGACCATTTACTCCACCAAGAACTTTTTTCATTATTTTTGATGCCGTGTCTATTGTATATAAATACCCGGGAACTTTTGCTGAAGGTTTTGTGGTAATGGCGACGAATTTTGCAGACGGCCACCCAGCTACCCACTCAGTGTAATCAAGAGAAAGAATTTGATTCTTCTTTGTGCCATCAGGAAGAGAAATAGTTCCAACGACGCCATTGTCGGATTTTGAGATAGTAAAAATCTTTTCTCTATCAGGAGCAATGGCCATCGTGGTTGTTTCTTCCGGAAGGTATATCCCTCTAAGTTTCGTGTCGGGTACGAGACTTTTTTCCGGAATTGCTCCAGAAAATGTTTGAATAATATTTTTTTCATCAGCATAACGAAGGATCGCACTCGTCCCACCTTTCCCTGCAAAATACCCTTCGGCAATCTTCGGCACGGTAGTATTGGTGAGCTTTATAAGCTCGATGACATCGAGGTATGTCTCATCGGTATGACCTGTTGAAGTTTCGATATAACGAACAATTGTCACTGGCTCTGTTTCGACAGGCAAAGGCTTGCCGTCAATTCCGACTTTTGGCTGTTGCTGGCCCTCTTGTTTCTTTTCTCTCACACCATCAAATACATATGCTCCGGCAATAGGGCCTTGAGTAATCATGCGGAGTCGCGGAGCTTTTATTGGAGTAGTTGTGTCGTCTGGTGGAAGCTGGTCGGTATTGTCCCCATCATTATTATTAGTATTAGTAAATTTCCCATTATCCCCAAACGGAAATAAATCTTGGAGAGAAATTCCCGTGCCAGTACTTGTGCCAGGTTTTTTTGTTGAAAAAAATATAAAGTACGAAGCTATCCCCGCAATGAGGAGAAGAATGGCGACTATGATGATGAGAATTTTTTTAGGCATTATATTCTTTTAATTATTGTTGACATGAATATGGTTTCCTTCATCAACAAAATTTATTCCTTGAACAGTATACAACTTGTGGCCGGGGGTGTTCGGGATAGTTGTCGGCGTGGTATCTTGTTGAATAAATGCCTGAAGTGTTGGTGTATCATCGAAGTCTATTGTCGAACTTCCTCTAGCGTGCGCGGTATTTGGACTATGCAACCAACATTCTGTGCCACCATTTAAGATTAATTGACAACCTGGGCATTTTGACCTGACGGCGGTGGCTTTAGATAAATCTAAGTCTGAAACACTCGTGCAGCTAGGGTCCCCAACATGGACACAGATAGAAGGATTTTGGATCGAAATATTGAGTGAAGTTAACTGCCCTCTTTTAGTGGTTTCATTTTGTGAAGTATCCCAGACTGAACCCACTGCATATCCTCCACCTTGTGCGACACACATTTTTCCGTTTACTGCGATTTGTGGTGTGTGAGAGTCGGGCGTGTAGTTAACACTCAGCTTGTCTACATTAAATGTAAAATCCAATAAATCAGGATTGATGGTATTTAAAATTGCGTATGAACCGAGCGCAATGATGAGTCCGAGCACAGCGTTGCGAATTTTCTCCCTGCCACCCTCTTTTTCACCAAGCGCATCAGACGTCATATATTGCACTCCACCAAAAAAGATCATGACGACAGCGAGCACTCCAGCTAGGCCGATGAGAATCTTGTACATCAACCCAAAGTAGCTATTAAGATCGACGTCAGGGATAACCGTGAGCCCGCCAAGCGGTGCGAGGAGGCAGTAGCCAGTTGCTCCACCAGTACAGCTTGGCGCCGGTGTTCCAATAGGTACTCCAACTGAGTTTGCTTGTGTAGTAAAAGTATTCTGACTAGTTGGGTAAACAAGAGAAGTATTGGCAGAATTTACTACATTAAAGCTGTATGTTGTGTTGGGTGAAAGACCAGATAGTGTTTGAGTAAATGTTCCGCTTCCAGAAGCGGTAAATCCGCTACTAAATATGTGATTGTAAACCGCGACTGATGGCCCAGTCCAATATTCGATTTTCAATTGTGTGCTAGTTGTAAAATTACTCGTTGTTCCAGAGATCGTCACCGAATTGCCCGATGTCTGAGTAATATCCGAAGGACCGATGGTGATTGTTGGTGGTAAAAGCTGTGCAGAAGCCATGGAAAAAGCCAGAAAACTACCAATGATTGTCGTGACAGCTATTATTTTTTTAATTATTTGGATTTTCATTTAATTACCAAGTGTGACACTGACACTTTTCCGAGCCTCTTGAAACAGTGTCATGATATTTGTAATAACGAGGTTGATAGTCGCCATTCCCCTCTGGTCGTCTGCTCGAAGTGTCAATTCATTGGATTTTCCAGGCGGAGTGACGCCTGTGCTATTGATTGTCCATTTGTATTCCATATTTTTATCCAAAACACTACCCGATTTTTCAGAAAAATAAAATGGCTCGGCGCTGATAGTCATCTCGCCATTTCCAATAGAGAAACCAGAATTGAGTAAATTGTTGAGCTTGAGTCCAAGAGCTGGGTTTTTCTCATAGAACATGATTTGAGGGCTGACGTAGTTGATGGAAAGTGATCCGACACTTCCCTCGCCTGACTTGCTGGAAACATTTACCGTGACATCATCCACCAAGTCGAGGTAAGAATTTTTGACAATAAAAGAGTATTTACCGTAGCCTGAATTTTGCTGGTCGATGACGCGATTCTTTTTCCAATTGTAGACTTTGTTACCCGTATCAATAGAGCCATCACTTGAGAGTGTGAGCGCAACAACTTTTACTTTTGATTCTTTGCTGACCAAGGCTTTGCCTTTGTAGAAAGGCGGAACATATGATTCGGGTGCTTCCCACAACAAGTCTACTTGCGATGGTTGAATAGTGATCCTTTTATCGATTCGCGAGCCTTCAACAACAATAATACTGATACCAACCTCTGTTTTTGATCCAATATCCCCTGTTGTAAAAGAAAATGTTGTTTTACCTGTGCCGGCGAGTGACTGATTGCCATTGATACTCCAAGTAATTACTGCTTTATTGATGTCTGTTGAGTAGCTCGAGAGAATAATTTTTACATTTTGATTTGGTCCAGGTACTTCTGGTATAAGGTCGACATTGATGTCATTGTCGCGGATGGCGGTCGGGTTCGTTATAAACGATTTGTCTGGCCCCACTGCTCTAGCAGAAAGAGCAATCCCAAAAGATAAGATTGTAATGGCGAGAATACATGTAAGTTTTTTCGCACTGCGCATTGGAAATAGTATACCAAGGAAATTCTCAAAAACTAACTTACCTGCGGTGCAGGGCCGGCATTTTCCGCAATTTCGAGCTCATCTTTGGCTTTTTTGATTGCCAAAACTTGCGATGGGTCAGAGGTGATTATTTGGTCTTCAGTGTATGAAGCGATAATTTTAATAGCGACATGCTTGAGACCAGCAAAGAAGATGCCTTCACCGATATTTGATTCGAGCAGGAGGTATTTTTCCTCATCTGTCAGATTGAATGTCTTTTGCAGGAGGTCAATAGAACTCGGCGACTGTTTGAGGAGGAGCTGAAGTGAAGAGTTGGTAACAATAGGAGCGCCATACGGTGAGCGCATAAAGTCTGCCACGTCTTGGGTAATAGTACAGAGACCGAGGTAGTATTTACGGCAACGCTTGGCGATAG
>JBDKLD010000022.1:0-3089 GCA_039795715.1 Candidatus Parcubacteria bacterium
ATCATGCATGATATTGAAACCAATGCCCGCAATAACGAGAGCAAGGGGAATGATGAACCAAATTCGAGACACTGTCTCAAAAAGGTTAAAAGCTAAGATGGCGTACAGACCTAAAAACATAAGTACGAACATCAGTGCTTTCACGTATAGCTTCCAATTGCCATAGCGTGTAGAAGTCTCGAGGAATTTTCTGCGGATCTCATCGAGTTCGGCTGTGAATTCTTTTGCTGAGCGTTGTCCGTATTTAATTTCCATTTCTCTTGATTTTTTAGTGAACTTATTTGCTTTTATTATACCATGTAGCCAGCTACCTTTTATGCAAATACATATATAAATCTTCAATAGCCTTGATCGCATCACCGACAGCGATATTGTTCTGGTGGTAAAGTCCGTCTGTACAGTCACCAGCCGCCCATGCGCCAGGAACACCAGCACGCTGATTTTTTGGGTCAACCATGATTTGATTGTTTTCATTGAGCGGGAGGAGGTCTTTAACAAAAGTGGTATTTGGTAACTGGCCAATTTCAACAAAAACACCAGTCACAGGAAGCTCGGTCGTTTCTCCGGAAACTTTATTTTTGAACACAATGCTAGAGACGAATTTGTCGCCTTTGACTTCTTCGACTTCGACATTGGTAAAACTTTTCATCTTTGGATTTGCCAAAACTTTTTCAACGGTCACTTCGTCAGCTCGGAACTGTGTACTGCGGTAGAGGAGGGCGACTGATTTGCAGTAGGCGAGGAGCTGTGCTGCGGTTTCAAATGCCGCATTGCCACCGCCAACGACGACGACATCTTGGTCAGCAAAAATCGGACCGTCACATGATGCGCAGTACGTAATACCCTTATTTTCAAAAATATCAGCGCCTTTTGCTTCAAGCTTGCGACGATATGAACCAGCAGTAACGAGAATAGTTTTTGCGGTGTGCGATGTACCACTTTCGAGAGTGACGACAAAATCCGAGCCCTTGCGTTCGATATGCTTGACGATATCGCCATCGAGAATAGTGAGGGACTTGTCTTTGTAGGCGTATGCGTGCTTGCGAAGTGAATCTGCGAGGTCCATGCCAGAAATAGAGGTCGTACCGATCCAGTTTTCTATATTGTCTGAGACGCTAGATTGACCACCAAATTCTTTGGCCACGATGAGCGTATTTATTTTTTTACGCGCCGCGTAGACTGCTGCTGCGACGCCCCCAGGACCTCCGCCGATGATTATTGTGTCGTACATGGGCTATAGTTTAACACACTATTTATGGATTAAAAAAAGCCCGACAGAATCGGACTTTTTCAAAATTATTGCTTCTTCCTTCGGAGAAATGCCGGAATTGCATTCCATTCATCGAGGTCGTCATCAAAATTTTCGTCTGTTGTGTCGATGATTTCCGGTTTATCGGCTCGTTCAATCTTCTTGACGTATTCGCCACTATTTGCGGTGAGAGGAGCATGTTGGATCTCACGCTTGTCATCGGATTTATCCTCTACTAAAATCTTTTTTTCTACTATTGGCTGACTAGGCAAAACTGTCTGACGAGGGAAAAGCGGTCTCTCTTTGGATAAGTCGCTGTTTGGAAAACCAGTGGCAATAACGGTAACTTGCATTTCGCCTTTTTTGAGACGATCGTCCGGAACCATGCCCCAGATAACACGAGCTTCCTTGTCGATAGACTCTGTGACGATAGTTGCAGCGCGCTGGACTTCGTTGAAAGTGATGTCATCGCCACCAGAGATGGCAAAGAGCACACCTTTGGCGCCATTGATAGAAACATCCAGGAGTGGAGAGTTGATAGCTTGCATCGCAGCCTGTTCTGCACGATTGTCGCCAGAAGCACGCCCGAGACCCATGAGCGCTGTACCAGTGTCGTGCATGATGGTCTTGATATCGGCAAAGTCGACGTTGACTTCACCTGGGCGAGTGATGAGCTCAGAGATGCCCTCTACTGCTTGGCGAAGAACATCGTCACAGAGCATGAAAGCGTCTTTGAAACCCATATCTTTGCCTGCGATTGCGAGGAGGCGGTCGTTTGGAATGACAATGATAGCATCAACTTCTTTTTCAAGTTCAGCGAGACCTTGCTCAGCGAGACGCATGCGTTGTGCACCCTCGAAGAAAAATGGCTTGGTGACGACGCCGACAGTGAGCACGCCTTGCTCTTTGGCGGCGCGAGCGACGATAGGAGCAGAACCAGTTCCGGTTCCGCCACCCATACCACAAGCGATGAATACCATATCAGCGCCTTTGATGACATCTTGAATTTCAGACTTTGTTTCTTCGGCTGCACGCTTGCCGACATCTGGATTCATGCCAGCACCGAGACCTTTGGTAAGGTTTTTACCAATGTGGATTTTCTTGTCGGCAAGGGAATTGTGCAAGTCTTGTGTGTCGGTATTCATGACGATGAATTCGACGCCTTTGACTTTGCTATTAATCATGTGGTTGATGGCATTCTTGCCAGAGCCGCCAAGACCAATAACCTTGATGCGTGCGAATGTTTCGATATCGGGATTAATTTTTGCCATATGTTTTTAAAATAAATTAAGAATTTTTTGAGACCGCTTCTTTTTATAAAGCGAAAGAAAAATAATGCAAGCGCAGAAGCTGCATTACCTTTAAAAAGGCTTGTAAATAAAGGGTTTATTCTCGCTGTTAAATGTCTGCACCTGCTCTTACGAATGAGCGTATAGAGGTATCATAGCAGACGCGTAGAAAAAGGGAAGTAGAGAGAAAATGAGGGAAAAATGAAGGAAAAATTACTACGGCATCAACTGCTTGAGTAAATTCGTTACAGACTTTTTGAACCTCGTGAAAAATTCCATAACATTGCCACTAGATTGGAAAGGCGTATTTTTGCCGAGGATAGTGAGTCCAAGTACAGGAAACCACGACGTATCGCGAATTTTGTTTTTTGTATTATTGAAAGCCTCCGGAGTTCCGATGCGACATGGTAGACGAAGCTCGTCTTTGCCAAGTTCTTCAATCACACTTAAATGTGAACCGCCACCTAGGATCACTACACCAGCCGGCAAAAGTCCGCTTCTTTTTATTTTTTTCAAATATGAATCGATAATCCAATAGATATCTTTGATGC
>JBDKLD010000023.1:0-24778 GCA_039795715.1 Candidatus Parcubacteria bacterium
TGGAACAGTAAAAGAAGTGTGGATTGATCAAATTACAGTTAGGTCGGACAAGCTTACGACAGAACAACTGCAGGGCGGTGCTCTGAAGGTTCAGTAGAATAATAATTAATATATAGTGCTCCTAACTGGGGGCACTTTTTTTGTTTTGAATAATTGAAAAGTAATAAAATTGGCAACTAAAAATGTGGACCCAGCCTAACAAGGTAATAAAAAAAGCCCGCGAATTGATCGCGAGCCTTAAACCTCATCTTTGTTCTTTGTTTTTCTTGGTCCACTTCTCGACTTTGGCCAAAAGATTTGGAGGTACCTTGTATCCCTCGGACTTTGCCGAGCTGATAAAGCTAAGCGTTTCTCTGTTTATCATTATCCCTTTTTCAAAATCAGTTTGGCTTATATCTATACCACGAGCCTTGTATGCCGGGATATCACCGAAAGTGAACTTTCTTTTAACGACATCTTTCTTGATTTTTGAAAAGCACTTTAACTCTCTAATCCCTTTTCGATCAAGCAATTCTCTGTGTGGATGAAAGCCAGGCCTTTTGGTCGAAGAATAAATCCCCCAGGCAAGAAGTTCCTTAAATGGCTTCGGCACCTCTGGATTATCCAGTAGACGCAAAACAATTTCTGAAACATAGCCATGCTTTGCACTCGCAAGAAAAAACTTAAGGTGCTTTTTTGCGTATGCCTTTTTCTCAATTAAGATATCAATTAAGGTCCTAAACTCTTTCTTTCGCGCAAGATGATGGTAATATTTTTCATACCACTTAGCATCGAGAACTTTTGAAAGGTAGGTTTGACTGAAGTATCCATTGAGCGCAAGCATATCAAATTGTTTTTTTGCATTTGCTAACAAGGTCTCATGTGCCCTCACAGGAAATTTATTCCCCAAAAAACTCCAGCAGTCATGAAGTTCTGATTTAACCTTCTCAAGGTTTTTATCTCGTACCAACTTATTGACGCGATCTTTTACGAATTTCGGCGGAATCTCTCGCTTGAGCCATCTCGCAATTGATTGCATGTTGTGGAAACTTGGAAATACCAATGACTCATTAAAAACAATATCCTTTTGATGCTCATTCATGATAGCAAGATTACTTTCATCGAGACCTGAATATATAATGTGCTCTTTACACCAGGCTTTGAGGACATCGTCTGATATCCATGAAAAGTCATTAAGGTAAGTCGCTATTTTCATCGCCTTAGCATTCTGGCGAAGCAAATTTAATTCAATACCCTTTGCTTTAAGTGATACAGCTTCTGACTTGAGAAGTTTTCTGTCGAGAGTTCTCAAAATCTGGCTAATTGAGTCGGTATCGCCATCTTCAATTTTCTCATTGAGAAGATCGAGTAAGTACTTTTTTGTCGTTTTCATTATGTAGTTTTTAGTGAACGTTTATGGTGATATATTACCAGATAATCTTGACTTGTCAAGGTATTTTTGCTAAATTAAAGAAAAATTTGAAAACCAAAAACCACTGATAAATGAAGAAAATTCTAGCTATTTTATTGGTACTTGGATGTACCCTTCCCGGTTTTAGCTATAGCTATTATTGGGTCCCTGAATGCGGAGGATCTACGGAGTATTTAACCTTCCACCCGGACGGCAAATACTTTACCTATGAAAAACTGATGCCGACCGATAATATTGGTCGCATACCTGTGCCAGCCAAAAAGAGAGTTGAAATTAAATTTCATTGGCTGAAACCTGGCAAAATAAGCCAGTGCATACTGCTTCCGCTTCTGCCTTCTACCTTGCGCAGACAACGCTTTGTTCTTATCAATGTCGAAGAAACAATTCTCGATAAGACCAAGGAAAGCGATCGTCAGTATAGAGCATGGCCGCATCTCGGCATACTTTTTGTCGGCACGGTCGCACACGAAGAGGGCTGGGATGTAGTACTCTACGATGAACTGGTTCAAGGTCAGATAGATCTTGAAAAATTGATTCAGCCTGGCGATATAGTCGGCTTGAGTCTCGTGGTTACTGGTATCGAAAGAGGCACTGGTCTCGCCAAAAAAGCCAAAGAGTTGGGGGCACGATACGTAATTGCAGGAAATGATTCCTCAATTTTTCGGGTAAACCAACTTTTGGCGCTTGAAGGCAAGCCGATTGATGCGGTGTTCACGACAAATAGTCTTGATGCTGTTCGATCATTCTTTCAGCAGATTAATACTGTTCCCATTGAGTTGCTTGCTATCCCTGGCGTTGAAACACGTACTGGATTACAGCAACGATCCAATGAACATGACTGGCTGGTTAAAGAAATGGCAGAACGTAATGAATTACGTAAACAAGGACGGTTTAATCCTTACGACGTGTTTATTGTGCCGAAGCTCGATCTCTATCCGCAGTCGTATTGGGAAGAGGTTTGGGGCAATTACCGTTCGCAATTCGGACATAAACATTCGAATCCAGAGACGGTAAAAAATGCCCTGGCACTTTTCGCCCAAGGTTGTACACGCACTCAAGGCGTCGACGCATGCACCTACTGCACAATCCACGGAGTTGGTGACGTTCGTCTTCCTTCCCGTGATTATGTTGTCAAAACGGCTCAGACATATCAAGAAGCCGGAATTGATATGGTGTTTAATGTTACCGACTCATCTTTTGAGATGACGAAGGTCGTTCAAACTTTGATTGAGGAACGTATTAACTTCGGCTCAATGGTGATCTACGGACGCGCGCAGGGCATCGCGAAAATGCCCGGCCAAATTGATAAATGGCTTTCGGTCGTCAAAGATCGGTTGCTCATTAATGTCGGCATGGATTCTGGAGATGATAAATCCCTTAAAAAAGGAATTATTAAATCTTCGGTCTCGCAAGGCTCACGGGTGAATGAAAATCATGTAGCTATCGAGAACATAAAGAAAAGCGGAGCGCACCTCCACTATTCATTAATCTTCGGATCACCCGGCGAAACTAAAGAGTCATGCGACAAAAGCGTCGAGTTCCTTGAATGGAGCATTCAAACGCTTGGACCGCAAATGGATCTCTGCGAAACTGATATCTACTGGCTGAACTTCGGTTCTCCGGCAGGTAAAGTTTTCCATGATTATCCATATGCAATGTATCTTGCGAGTCTGGCCGGTAAAACGATTACACTCGAACAATGGCAAAAGCATTTTGCTTCATTTGCCAATCGTTTATTTGTTCCGCTTGAAGTTGAAGAAGCTTGGTATCATTTCTTTACAAATATTGATCTTGATACAGCACAGGCCTACAACATTAAATGTGCCCAGATTATGGAGAAACATAGTGGTAGTATTCGTGGGAGAGCGTTTAAACCCACATTGAATACTTAGTTATTACAGCCCCTTGCATAAGCAGGGGGCTTTTTTTATTGCAATTAATAATGGTAACCAATTTTACGTGCTTCGTACCAAATAACATCTATCTCAAGAGGTTCCAATTCCTGTTTTAAAAATTTAATACCCTCTTCAATAACTTTAGTTTTTTTACCATCAAATGAAGAGAAAAGAAGTATGTTAGGTTTAATTTGTTGTGCAATTTTAAGTGAATCTTTGAAGTGAATTTCTTTAAATAATGATGAGCTCTGTTTAATCTCGCCCACAATAAATTGACCATCCTGGATACAAAGGATATCAAGATCTCCGAGCTGTTTATACTTTTTCCTAAATTTTTTATATAAATCTAAGCTAGGACTATAAATAAATGACGATCTCGCTTCATCTTGTAATTCTCCTAGAGTCATGAGCACTGGAACTAAGCCATGGTAACGAACACCACTTTCAATTAAACTATTTAGCTTGTATAACCAAGGAATTTCTGGTTTTAGATCAAAAATATTTCCACAACCTGTACATTCTGTTTTTTGCTTTATATCATCAACATGTAGCCAGTTCGCATAGCCACATGAGGGGCAATGTGGCTTAATGCCCATGAGTAAAACATTTCCCTCAACAAGATCTTTTATTTCTCTATAAACTTCATCTTTGTACTCAAGCTCTTTCTTTTTGCCCAATACGGGACTGTCGCCTTGGGCTTTAAGAAATTCTTGAACGAGCTTAATTTTCTCCTTTACGAAAAAATCAAAGTTTGCCTCTTTGCCTGCTTTGCCATATTCCTTTGACGTTCTTAGAATAAACTCCGCAAGCCAATCTATTTCACTTTCCCTTTCTTCTTTACCCTTAGGTAGAACGTTTAGAGTCTTTTTTAATTTATTAAAAATAGCGCCCTTCTTAGCGTCATCAGATAATGGGTCACTAAGAGAAAGATTTTCAAACATCCTTTTCCAGAATGGATCTCTAAAATTATAATAAGCTTGGCCTAATTCACCAAACAAACCAATAATTCCCTGTAGGTACCTACCCTTATCTGATCTTTGGGTATGGAAATAAGTTTTCCTATCTATTACAGTTGATCTTGGATCACTATTATAAACAGGCATATTTTGTCCGGAGATAAGAGATGCGAGAATATCTTTGTCCTCAGGAATTTTGATTTCTAACTTTGACTCATCGGGCCGGAAAGAAGATTTTGCTTCCATGACAACACTTGGGATACCATTTTTTTGAATTCTAGCTTTTGTATGCTGAAAAAACATTCTTGATAAATGATTACGATTTGGTAATCGCCACCAGTGTCGTAAGTTAGTGTAAGCATACTTTTCTGGCCTATACTGAATATAGACATCTAGCATCCAATGTCCGCCTTGAACTCCACTTGGTAGAGCCGGTTCTTCAATTATGACAGTTTCTTCATTGCCGTAAGCTTGGTGCAAACTCATACCTTGCTTAAGGCTAAAATAGTCCTTATTTTCTCCGTAATTTGGAAATAATTCTTTGGGTTTAAAGACTGAAACTTTTTTACCGCACCATGCTTTTTCTCCAAGTTTCTCAGCTATTTTTTTCAGCCTCTCTTCTTTTAGTGAAAAGCTGACAAATTGTAGGAATTTTGTACCGTTGTTATCGCCTGTTCTTGCGGCCCGTTGCTGAAAAAATTGTTGTAAACCCTCTTTTAATCTTTCGTCCTCAGCAACTTCAGTTGGAAGCCACATTTGGCAAATTTCTGGACGAAGCCATTGTGGAATCATTATAGATTTATTCCAGTAGTGGAGTAAGTCGTACGGTGAATCGCCAACTATGACAGTAAAATTTTGATTATCGGGGTTATATGCTACGTCTCTTATTTCGTTTGAAATGGCCGAAAGCTGTACAGGAAACACAAATCTTTTATTTATATGGCCCAGTTCAATCAAAGCATCATTTACGCTCTCTGCTGTGTCTAAGACGAATAATTTCTTCTCCTCAATTTTTTCTCCAATATGGTCTAAATCATAGTGTTCATAAGTGCCAAAATTGAAGTGGATAAATTGATTTAAAGAGGCGGTAGCTAAATCCTTTGTATTAAAAAGTACAAGCGGCTTTTCTTTGTGCATGTAATATGCAGTCGCTTTACTAATTAAATCTGGTGTCGGCCAACTCAGCATTGGAAGTTGATCTGGAAAACCAATATGCTGTTTTGCATCTCCTGCACAAACAACATAGGGTGAAAGCCTGTTTTCAATTTTTTGCATCAGGTTTTTGCCAGGCTTAAATAGAATATTAACAACGTCAGGATCAAAATCCTTAATAAATTCCCAGGCCTCTTTTGACAAGTCTTTACCATTTGAAAAAACTATAGGACAAAACCGTCCTCCATAGTGTCCAACACAAGTATCAAAGATATTTTTAAAGACTTCCTGGGTAAAATCTTTAACATTAACGATGAAGACGGCCCTTATTTGGCGTTTATTGAAATATATAGGATAAGGTGATTCCATTAGAAGGCATTATAGCTTTTTTGAGCCTTTTCACTATAAATCACTCATTAACTGGTTTAATCAGTACTTTTCTCGGTTTTATTCCCTTACCCGGACCAATAACCCCCTTTTCTTCTAGGGTGTCCATAAGTCGCGCGGCGCGGGCGTATCCAAGCCCCAAGGCCCTCTGTAAGTAGGATGTAGAAGCCTTCCCAATCTCCACTACAGCATCATAGGCTTCTTCGTATAGTTCGTCCTCGGTTCTATCATCTGGCAGTCCTTTTAGGGTATTGGCGATCTGATCCTTGGCTTCTTTCACCTCAAGCATGATGTCTGTGTAGTGGGCATTGTGACGCTCTGAAAGAGCCTTTATCTGACCGGATAATTCCTCTACCTGGATTTTTAGTGTCTCGAGTGATACTTTGTCTTTCATATTAAACTCTATTATCTAATAATTAGAATACAGCATATCTAATGAGATTAATAATAAAAAGAATGCATATTAAAATTTGAATAACTGCTAGCCAGCCAGGGAAGTTTTTAGGGATAAAGGCTAGTACCACTGGCTTGCTATCTAAATGATTTTTTGAAAGAGATCGAAGACTAAAATATATTGAACATAAGAGGAAAAACAGAGATCCTATTGTCGCTATTCTCGCCACATGATAAAAAAGTTGATATACCCCCAAATCAAAAAGTTTCTGTTTCATTTCTACAGATGATAAAGAAATAAGCTTTTGAGTTCCAACGAATGGGTTCCAGAAAAACCAAATAATCGCTACTGCAAAGAAAATTGTCGAGTAAAGTAGTTCTCTATTCCATTTGTTATTTTTATTCATAAGTTCATAAATTTATCTATTTAAACCATTTTGTCTTAGACATTTTCCAAATAAGTACAGCGCAGTTTCTCTGTCTGTCTCTCCTCTATTTTTCCCTTCGTCAATTGACCAAGATTGACATTTTTTAATTATTTGAGATGGTCTCCAGTCATAACGGTAAAACGCACTCCCCATAAAAATAATCATAAAAATAATAAATTTCCAACTATTTAACCTTATTAATGATTCTTTTTTCTCTTGCATATATTATTAATCGGAAAACTTTAGCGGCCAAATCGAGTTAAGTATCAACCTGGGCCATGCAACACAGTATGTCTCATCCCCTGTTTCTGCTTGTATTGTGGATAAATATTGAGGACAATCGCTATAACTACTTTTAACAGGATTAATAAATGGGGCAAAAAGTGATTTTCCAAATGAAAACAGAAGGGGGAATATTACAATAATTGTAACTAAGATCATTACAATAATAAACGTTCCATTATGATTTAATTTTACTAATGCCTCTTTAAATTTTTTCATTAAATAAACATTAAACGCAAAAAGCTCTTAGCCAGATTGATGGTTTTTAAGCCACCCATATCCGTTTCCAGATATGACACAGTACGTGTAAACTCTGACTAAGAGTTCTTCATTACGTACTGTGTTTTTGACCATGCCTCTATTTCTAGAGGTTTAGGCTACTTTTGGCGTATTAAGTTGTAAGTAAAATATACATCTACTATGGAATAAAACAATGAGGACTACGACATAGTAACAACTTTGTCAATTGCAATGAAGTGACAGTCATGTCAAATATATGCATGGGAATTTGTGGTATTAATAGCCTATGTGGATGGTCTGGTTGTCTCAAATATACATATTTGCTTGACAGTTACAGATTAGGCATGGTCTAATCCCCTTAGTAACTCTGGAGATCTTGTAAAATTAAACTCTTTTTTTGGCTTATATTATTACTTAATTTGTATTGTAAAACTACTTAAAAAGACCTTAAAATGAAAACAAAATCCTTATATACAATTACTATTTCTAGCTATGCCACAGAATTTTTAAGTCAATTTGAACATGCACATTTGCGTAAATCTATACGTTTGCAATGTAAAATAAACAGTTGAAAAACACTTGCTTATTTTTTTCTTAGGCGTAAAATAGTATGTAGATGTTCTTTGCTATTTGAAAAGGAAACTGCGCAACATTACAGAGAGCTAAGTCTCTATTTGTCGTCTTCGGGCAAATTAAAATAATAAGGAAGTAAAATTCGGTAACGTGTGGTGTGTTGCGTACTAAATACAGGTCTCCGGTGGATTGGAGTAAAATTTCAGTAACAGAACTATTTAGAATGTAGAACAATTGAGCTAAAAGATTTTTGGCTTAAGTGTTTTGTGTTCTACTTGTTCTGTTTTTTTATTTGCAAAATAATAAAATATGAACATCTTTTCGCTATAGATAAATAACAGATGCTTTTTGCGCACGCATAAAAAATCTCAGTATTTATCAATCATGGTCATCAGCGATGACTGGGTATTCATGCAAAGCCTATTTGTAATAGTCGGCAAGTTGAATGAATACCACTTGCTGATTATTACAAGTGGGTTTTTTTATTATTTAATTTTTATAAAAAAAATATGGATCAACAAATAAACATGAAAGATGTTAGTGAATGGTTTGCAGCTCTGCAGACCATAAGAAAGTTCAACATTAAAGCAAATATTGGAGGCTTCCGTTTTACGGATGGAGAGCGCTTAATTGACGAAGCCTTAGATATCATGAAAAAGGAACATTATTGTCCGAATTGTGGTTACACTTTTCGGTTTTGCATCTTGTATTAATTTATGGAACTCAACTCAGAAGCAAAATTCAGAATATTAAAACAACTGACCTCGGAAGAGCTTGGAATTCTTAGGCAAGATGATCCTGGCTTTTTATCAGCACTAGAAGCGGAAGAGTATCGTGCTTCTTTGGAGGGCATTAGCGAAGAGGAAAGGTGGGGTCCGGATAAACCTAAAATACTTAGTTTTTCTGAATTATTAAATCTCCAATTCCTCGCTATTCCATGGGACGTAGAGGGGTTATTTGAGTCAGGCACAATAAATATGGTTAGCGCGCCTCCAAACCAATACAAGAGTTGGATCGTTCAACACATGGCTATTTGTATGGCGCAGGGCAAAGATGCCTTCGGTCAGTTTAAAACGAAGCCTCAGAAGATCCTCATTATCAACGAGGAAGACAACCTCAGAATGATTAAAGATAGGTCATTAAAAATGATTGAGGGGAAAAGCGATTTGGGAATACACTTTCTGGTTATGTCCGGATTCAAAATAGACAAGGATAGCGTAATTCGGATGTGCATTAAGGCTAAGAAGATAGACGTATCTTTCATTATATTTGATTCCCTCCGGAGTGTTCATGAGGCAAATGAAAATGATTCCCAAGAGATGCAGAAAATCATGGATCATTTCAAGTACCTCACTAAAAGAGGCATAACTGTCCTTTTTACTCACCACAACAGAAAAAAGGCATTTGGAAAATTCAAAGACGAATTTGGCGAGGAGTCACGCGGTAGTACTGCAATCAACGCGGCGGTGCATGGTCATATTTCCTGTGAGGAGATTACAAAAGACAACGAAAAATACCTATTAATCACACAGAGGAAACTAAAGTGCGCCGAAAAAATAAAGCCTTTCTTGGTGAAAATAAACAGCGACATAGCAACCGATAAAATGAGCTTTCACTATGCCGGAGAATACGATGCTAGTGAGCAATCATTCAAAAAAAATAAAGACAACATCGTAAAGATTATTGAGGGTAGCGACATGTGGCTATCGAAGAATGAAATTGTAAATCTTGCCGGATCTAGTTTAACCACAGTCAATGTAGCCCTTCGGGAACTAACTAGCGAACGCCTTGTGCAGTCCCGAACAAAGAAAGATCTTGACAAAGACCAAGTTCAGATCAACGACCCTAATGCTAAACATAACGCAAAATTCTATTTTCGTAGTGACAAAAGTACCTTGGATGAATTTGTAGAGGATCTACAGACAGAAATCGTCTTCTAAACGAAAGGTATAGCTCCAGTGCTTAGTATTCCTATATATAGGAATACTAAGCAACAAGCAAAACCTTTTTTCCTGCTCTTGGTTATCAAATTCCAAACCTGCTAAGCAGAATAAGCAAGCAATAAAATGGCTCCTAGTCCAGAACAAATTAATAATTCCGTCGAAGTTCGCGCACGCGGCGGGGATTTTGACGTCAATACCGAAACCAAAGAAGAAATTCTAACTGAAACAGAGGAAGAAAAATTTGTTGAGGAACTTGCCCGTGCCATTGTTTTTATTGCCAAAGCTACTATCTAATTAATAACCCTAGTTTAGTAATAAGTGATACTATAAATTTATGAGTCATGGATCTAGTAAAAATGACATAGATACTCGGAAACGTGCCCTAGTCTACGTACGTGTTTCTACCGACAAACAGGCCGACAAAGGAATAGCCATCCCTACACAGACGGACGCCTCTATCGCCAAAATAGCGGTCTTGGGACTGGAATGTGACGCTAATTTCGATATATACAAAGACGAGGGTTACTCGGGGCTAGGCATGACCAAGAGATCTGGCCTCCTTTCTCTTCTCAACCGGTGTAAACAAGATAAAAACATTAAAGCGGTTGTAGTCTATGAACTCTCCCGTCTATCTAGAAATCAATATGACAGCGCATTCATCCGTAATGAACTTAAAAAGAAGAATATTTCCATAATATCTACTACCGAACAAATAACGGATGATCCTATGGGCGACGCCATGGCGGGGATGCTTACTGTTATGAACGAATTTTCATCTTCCCAAACAAGGCAAAGAGTAACCGACAATATGATGAGCAAGGCAATGAAAGGTGACTGGCCGAACAAAGCTCCCTTTGGCTATATAAATAAACAGGAAAAGGTTTCTACTGGCCGTGTGAAGGCATGGGTTGAAATAAACCACGAGGACTCCTCTTGGGTTATTAAAGCATTTAAATATTATGCTTCCGGTTCATACTCCCTAGATTCTTTGCTCATAAAATTAAAATCCGAAGGCTTCCCGGAAAACAAACTTAGAGGTACGAAACTGACCAAAAGTTTTTTAGCCGGAATGCTCCGCCGAAAGTTTTACATTGGGCAAATCGAATGGGCGAACTATGAGGGCCCTGGAAATCACGATCTGTTTTTAGACAAAGCCTTATTTTTTCAAGTGCAGCAACGCTTAGATATTCAAAATAAAGGCGCTGACAGGAGGCGAAAATATGAATCGTTTACGAAGGCAATTTGCTTTTGTGGTGAATGCGGAAGTCGCATGACACTCGAGAAGCATAAGACATCAACTGGAAGATCTATCTTATATCTTCGGTGTATCAAAGCTCAACAGGGCAAGAAAGTTACTTGTTCGCAAAGCTATGGTCACGAAAGCGCCTACGTTGATCAAATTGGCGAGATTATTAAGAGTATACAAATTCCTCCCCACATAGTAATGAAAGTTAAAGCCCGAGTGAAAGAGATTTTTGCAGATGAAGAAAAACTCGGAGAAGCTACTAAAAGAGAAATTGAAAAGCACCTTGAGAAGCTGAAGACCAAGAAGAAAAACCTGATCAATATGCTTTTGGACAAAGAGTATCAGACAGATTCTGATAGGTCTCTATACGAAGAAACGAGACGAGAAATAGACATTGAGGAGATTCGCCTCACGACTGAACTTCAAAAGAGCCAGGGCAGAATTTCTGAAACGTTAAAGCTAGTAGATCTCGCAATTGCCCTGGCTTCAAATATTTACACAGCTTACAAGGGCACTAAAGACGATAACCTACGTGGATTGCTGGCCAGGACACTATTTAAACGGATTGAAATAAAGGATAAGAAGATAGCGAGCTTCGAGCTCAATGCTCCGCTTGATTACCTCTGCCGGTCCCAGTTTAAAAAGGCTTCTTTAGCTATTCAATTCGAACAAGACACTATTTGTGGACCGTACAGGACTCGAACCTGCCACCCCCTCATTGCAAATGAGGTGCTCTACCAGATGAGCTAACGGCCCGCTTTTGCGGAATTGTCGGCCAATATTGCTATAGCGCCGACCCAACGATTCTACCTAAAAACGTCTATTTTGGCAATAAAAAACCGACCTATATGGGTCGGAAAATGATGTTAGTCTACTCTGTTGTTTGAACTATTACTGGAATCATTACTCGATTCATCGCCAAAAGATCGTCGTCTATCGAGATATTTTGTGACAAAATACAGTGCCATAAGTCCAATCGTTGCAGAAAGTAACAACATTAATGGTTTATCCATATGGTACATGAAGCTATCTATACTGGCTGTGTACATTCTTGTGATCATAATTATTGTATTTTATATTTGTGTTTTCTGTATTCTAACAGTAAAACACGAGAAGTCAATTTTCCTTTTTGTTTTACCACAGAATATGCTAGACTTTTGGCAAATCATACTCAAATGAAAATCCTTTACATTCGGCGCACGAAACAAGCTCGGCTTGCTCGTCAGCTCAACGACTACCTTCAAGACAAAAAGTGGGCATACGACATTATTACCTGTCGGCCAATAGACACCAAATCCTACGGTCGTCTACTCAAGCGGAAACCATTTTATGTAGGTGACCCTTTGGGCTCAAAAGTAGTCGCAACTATTAGCCACATGATTGCACTGGAGAAATCTGGCTCAGGAATTGCACAACAGAAAGGCAACGATCGGCTACCGCTGATAAACATGCAGGGCGTAAACCTTGGCCTCATGGTTGGCGATATCTGCCTTGTTTCCGCTGATACAATCGTGGTTATTGAAAGCTCCAGTCCCCTCTATCGAGCTCACCGTCTCAAGATGGTCAAAGAAGAAATCCCGCAATAATTATTGCGGGATTTTATTTTTTATTATTTGCAAAATGACGTGGTCTATTGGCGCGCCGATACCATCGAGTACCCGTGTCAGCGGACTATTGTCATCAAGCGCTGGCAAGGCATCTATTTCAAGTAAATAAATCTTTTTGGGAGTAACGAGAAAATCCATAGTCGCGTACCCTGCCAAGCCGAATTTTTCAAAAACATCACGGGCCAGTTTCTCGAGGCCTTTGTTGAGTGATTCATTGGATCCACCGACAAATGAACTGCCATAGTTACCGCCCTCACGGATATTTTCGCCGAGAATCTTGCTACCATGGAAAATCTCAAGTGGTGGCGCAATGTAGAGGTCTTGGTTACGAAAATTTTCAGCGGCAAAAAGGTGGACTTCCCTGCCTGCTATATATGTCTCTGCAAGAATATCATCCGTCGAACCAAGCAGTTCAAAAACCACAGACTCGAGCTCAGGAAAAGTCCCAGCGTAGCGAACGAGTTTTGATGAACCACTATTGGTCGGCTTGACTACCCAAGGTGGCGCAACATGCTCCCATATTTCTCTCGCTCCTCTTTTTGCCAATTCTTCACGCATGCCTTCTGGTACGGTGCCAGCTCCTGGAATGACATACGAATCCGGCACAGCAATACCGAGCTCGGCTGCGATCTGCTTGGATACTCTTTTGTCATGGGTATGGCCGATGTGTGAGCTATCTGTGCCATTGTATGGAGTACCAAGTTGTTCGAGAGCTCTCTGCACTCTGCCATCTTCGCCGAGCTTGCCATGCAAAGCAATGAACACTCCGTCGGCAAATTCTGGTATGCGTTCTATGTCAGTCTCTTTGCCATTGATATGAAAATTGCCGTCTTTAGTGACGAGCATATCAACAGGTTCAAGACCTGCTTTTCGCAAGGCTTGGATTACCCGCCCGCCAGTTTTGAGCGAAATTTCATATTCATCACTCATGCCACCTCGGATAATGCCGATTCTTTCCATCGATACATTCTAGCGTTTTTCACCATCTATTCATAGTGGAAAAGAAATGCTGTGGTACAATTTTATATATGAAAAACAGAAAGGGCACTGCTTTGAGAACTATTATTTTTATTATTGCGATTATTGTAATTGCGGTCTTTGCATATTTTCTCATCAAGACTACCAAGAAAGAACCTTTACCTGATCCAGCTATTCCACAGCTCCAAGCCGAAGCATTTGTCAAAGAAAAATGGGGCGACTGCTTGCCTCCAGCATGTACAAAACTCGAAGTCAGGACTCGCCAGACAACTACTGGCAACAATGTAGTCACCGCTATCTATTCCCAGAAAAGTACTTCTGTGGCCTCTATCAAAAAAGAAGGCATGGCAACATACTTAGGCGGTATTTGGACACTCGGCAAGCCATTTGAAACACAAGCCTGCTTGCCAAAACATGGTCATGCTGGGTATGGCAATACACCTTGCTCAACCAAGGCTTTGCCGTACTAGTACTAGCCGAGCCAATTCTTGCTCCTCTTTTTTCTATGAAATTCTATTGCGAAGCGGTGCGCTTCTTGGTTGACGAGTAGAATAGTCTGCTTGTGCGGGAGGATAAGAGACTCTTTGCCGAGCAATCCGCGTGGTTTATGTTTTTCATCTTTCACTACAGCAATAACGGGGATTGAGAGTCCAGCTTCTTTGAGTGCAATTTCAGCAACTTTTTTTTGTACTTTATTGCCATCGACGACGATAGCTTTAGGCATTGACCAATCATCATGCTTGAGGCGACGCAAGATTACTTCGCGGAGCGCAGCAGGATCATTGGCGCCTTGTACTGTTTTGATATTAAATTTTCGGTACTCATTTTTTTGTAGTATGCCGTTCTCTGCTACAACCATGACACCGACCATGCTTGTGCCAGATATATGCGCAATATCGTAGGCTTCAAAACGCATGATGCTAGTACGACTACTGTCGCTAGTATTTTCCCAAACTCTATCATCACGCTTGAGCAATGAGACATCTTGGATATGATTGAGCGCAAAGAGTTTCTGCTTGGCGCTCTGCGCTTCTTCAAACTCTTCGTTCTTGGCATGAATGTTCATTTGCTTTTCTAGGGTGTCACGTAGTTCACTGAACTTACCGCCTAGAAAAAGTTTGATCCGGGCAATATTTTCTTTGTACTTTTTTTGTGCTTCTTCTGTACGGAGATCTGGAGCAAGACCAATCTGGCGATAGAAAACGTCACGGTCTTTTTGGATTGAAGAAAAATCTCTGTAAGGGAAAATTTTGCGTAGGATTGCAAGACCTTCTTTGATGGCGGTGCCGGATGGGTACGGGCCAAAAATTGCTTGCAATTTTTGGCCCCCTTGCCAATATTTTCCCCGTGGAGAATCAGAACTAAGCATTTTCCCTTTCCAATCAATATCGCGCTGACGTGCCAAAAAAATCCTAGGAAAATCTTCTTTCGTTATCACCACACAGTTGTAGCTTTTATCGTCTTTTTCCCGAGAATTATATTTTGGCTTGTAATGACGGATGGCATTGGCTTCGATAATGAGCGCCTCGAGCGCATTTTGGCAAACTTCCCATGTTACCGTTTCCGCTTTGAAAACCATGTCGATAAGCCTCGGCCCACGGGTGGCGATGAGGTCTGACGAAAAATAGCTCCGCACACGCTCGCGGAGTGATGTGGCTTTACCTATATAGAGTATTGCACCGCTTTCGTCGCGAAAAAAGTAGATGCCCGGCACGGACGGCAAGCCTAGTTTGTCGAATTCAACCCTTGTCATCTAACAATACTACGTAAAAATACAATATTGTGCAATATTGCCAAAAAAGGTCAAATCTGCTAATCTTGGATGAAATCTAAACCTTATACAATATGAAATACTACAGATATGTTGACCTTAGCAGGTTACAAAATCCCTACTTGGTACCAAAGCAATCCCTTAAACAGCAAGCAGACCAAGGCATCACCGACAACGACCGATCCATGCTCAGCCTCTATATTCTCAGGTGCATAACTATGGGAGTTTGGTCGATTCGTTACAAAGAAGCACAGAAGATTTTCCAAAAGTATCAAGGGGATATCAATGGTGCTGATGCACGCATAAGACTTTTTACAAGAATTAATCTTGTGGAGCGTAGGGGAAGTAGACTTTACGCATGCGATTCTTTGCGAAAAACTGTTTTTACTACTCTGGACAAGATGATTAAAAATAAAAAAATCTATTCAGGGCGTATCAAACAATTTCTCATGCAAGAGGAGCTGGAAGATCGTGACGTTATACATATTTTTGAAGACATGTACTGTTGCCCACCCGAAGCAGAGGCAGCGTACCACAGGCTATGTCCACCCTGGAAGTCATTCAATAAAGATGAAGAAAAAAATCATTTATCGAACATTCTTTCACTTCTAAGAGAAACAAGGGTAATGATGTTTAAAGGCGCATAACACATGCGCCTTTTTTATTTCTATTGAATCTTAATCTTCTTATTGATGACTCCCTGCTTGTTGGCAAAAGGATCTGACTTGTGAAGTGCAGTGTAGCTTTGATCATCATTCTTCTTGTCGACGGTCACATAATATTGACCTTTGGGAGCGATCGCGTAGTAACGACCATATTTGTCGAGTACGCGAGTAGAAAGTAGCGTGCCGAGTTTTGCATAGTATATTTTTACGACGCCATACGGTACAGGCTCCCCAGACGTAGAGACAATTCCAAACGAAGGCTTTTTAATAACGAATATTCGCAACACCAACAGAACAGCATAGAGCACTATTGCGCAAATCGTAAAAGTATTTTGCTGTAAGTAGAGCGCAAAGGCAGATGAAACGAGGCCACCAAAAAAGAGAAGCGAGTAAAAGAATTTGAGAATTCTAGTTTGCATAAGATTTTGCCTGGTAAGTTTCTTCTCATGTTTTATGTACTCATTCCAATCAAAATGTTCTTGATCGAGTGGAATATTTTTGGTAATAACTTCTCCCTCAGTTTTTATTTCAAAATAGTCACCGAAATATAAGTCTGCGTAAATCTCATCTCCAACTTTGCCCGCGAGCTTGCGCGATGGGAAAAGGTAATTAGTTTTGTGTGCAACTATCCTATATATTCCAGGCACTACAAGAAAACCGTACCGGCCTTCGAGATCCGTAATTGCAGTAGATATTTCCTTGCCATTGGCATCAGACAACGTGACGTACACAGGATCGATTGGTTGCTTGGTGACAGAATCAAAAACTACTCCCCAATGTTTTATTTTCTTTTTGAAACCAAGCGCACCGAGTAAGAGCGTCCAAAGTCGAGATGGAATGAGTGCCAACTCCGAAATAGAAAGCGCTCCTCCAAACAAGCCTCCAATTAGTAGCAACATGCCAACAATAATGCCGACACCAGAAGTAGTTTTCGCCACATCCTCGACTTTGATAACCGGAATGCTAGGAAAAATCTGAGGTTGTGAGTGAGGCTGTGTTGGTGATGAAGACGGCGCAGGTGTTGGTGTCGGCGGTGTAACAACTGGAACTACTATTGGATTTGGAGTAGTACAACCTGGTAAAGATAGGTTAGTTGCACATGTAGGCGGAACAAGAATTGGGTCAGTTTCGTTGGTGTCGAGCGCATTTGCACACCCAGGATCAAGCGCATCGATCAAGCTATCTCCATCATTATCGAGACCATCACTACATACCGGCAGTGAGTTATTTTGCTGTGGGCAACCAGACAAATTTTGATTGGTAGCACATGTCGGTGGCTGTTGATTCGGATAGTAATCGAGTGTAATCCAATCAGTAGCTGAGAGGCCGTGGTTATTGGTAGCAGTAACAGTAACAGTATTTGGCCCAGGGAAAAGAGCAAGCGCAGGAATAGACCACGTCGTCGTGCCAGTTGTTGGTGTCGTCGGTCCCCCATTTACTGTATACGTTACCGAGGTAATAGTATCAAGATCAGTAGCTGTACCTGAAACTGCGATTGTCGCAGTCGATGAAGTAAAAGCTGACGAACCCGACGGAGAAGTAATGGCGACTACAGGAGGGCCAAATGTACAATTACTTTGTTGCTGATTGTTCACTGCATGAACATTATTACAAAATGGTATTGGACTACTTCCCATTCCAACAATATTTACACTATAGGTTACTTGGTTTGAACGGAAGTTGCTCACGCCGACAGTATCTATCGCGCGGACAGTAAATGAAAATACTCCAGAATTTGTTGGTGTTCCTGAAATACCAGTTGCGTCAAACGACAGCCCTGGTGGCAATGTCCCCGATATCAATTCGTACGAAACAGTACCTTGTGAATTTTGAGTTGGAAATGTTGCACTGTACCCTGTACCAGGAACACCGTTGGCAAGGCTAGCGGAAGTGAGAGCAACTGTATCGTAGTAAGTTACACGATTATTGTATCTATCTACCAAATAAAGTCTTTTATTGTCACCATCAAATACCAGCCCATTTGGACCAACGAGAGTATCCCTAGCTGTGGAAGCACTGCTAGTAGTAAAGTAAGGTTGCCCGATTACAGCAACAGCACTCTCGCCGTTTACAATTGTCTGTGTATCAAAAATGAGGACGCGGTTATTCTGTGGATCCGAAACAAAAAGTTGTTTTGTGGAATCATCGTAATCAATAAAACCATCGCCAGCATTGGTCAGATCAAAAGTGCTCGCAGTTGTTCCACTCACACCTGGAGCGATAAGATTAACCGCCCCAAGTACATATGAAATACTCATATTGTCGGCAATCGGATTGTTGGCAAAATCGTACACAACCACCCTATTACTATCCACGTCTGTGGCAAAAAGTATATTTCTCGTCGAATCAAAAGCCAGATCTTTTACAATGGCAATTTCTGTTGGTGGTGTTCCACCATCGCCCAGTGTGTACACAGGCGACTCTCCATCAGTGAGACCATCAGCCAAATTGTACACAGAAATTTTTTCGGCATTTGAAACAAAAAGTCTTTTGTTGACAGTATCGTATGCCATCGCGAGCGGGTCAGCACCTAAATCTAGCGTTGCGATTGAATTTTCTCCTTGGCTGATCACGGCAACATCAAAAACATACATACCACTATCGCCCGTCAATCCAGATGCAGTTACAAATAAGTAATTGAGATCTGGGTCATACTCAATATTTGAAATAGAGAGGTCATAATCACTGAAAACACCATAATATATATTCGCATTTGTTGCCGCCATTCCAATAACTGCATCGGCAATATTGTCTGTTAGAATATTATTTGAATTTAAATTGTACACTAGAATTCTGCCTGTCCCATAACCACCAGAATTATCCGAAATAAAAAGCCGATGATGTACAGAGTCGAGCGTAACTGCGCGAGGGTTACTCAGGCCAACACCATTTATTGGCCCTCCGCTGTACACAGTATTTTGGGTATATAATGGTGAACTAAGTGATCCAAATGAATAAATATTTGATTGACCGATAAGATCAGTTGCTGCAAGGTTATTGCTTATCGAAGTTAGATTGAAAATAGTTGTGCGTGGAATATTACCGTCGGCAACAAAAAGTCTTTTTGTACCATCATCATACGCCAGGCCAGGAGTATCGAAAACAGTAGACGCAGTTGGCAAGTTGTACGGAATAGAAGAAGAAGTAAAATTGCTCTGCCCGAGGACATTGATTGCAACTGGATAGTTAGAAATAGAGGTAATATTGAAAATCAAGATACGGTTAATCATACTTACAAACAAATATTTTCGAGTTGGGTCATATGCAAGATTATTGTTATTTGAATTACCTACACAAGTAGTTTTTATTGTATATGTACAAAGTCCTGGTAAGTTTACTGTCAAAAGATCTGGTTGGCCTATTACATTCACAGCATCTTCGGCATTGGTTATGGTTGTAACATCATATACAAGCACTCGGCTATTATAAGTATCAGACACAAAGAGATGGTTACTAGCATCCATGGTCAATCCTCCCGGTGATGAAAGTGTCCCGGCATTCGTCAATCCTCCACCCAAATATTTGTCAGGGTCTTGCCCATTTACAATTGGCGCCGAAAGGTCAAAAACAAAAACTTTATCTGTCTGGTTTGAAACATATAAAGTAGAATTGCTTTCGTCGTAATAAATAGGTCCAGGAGTTAGCACGTCAGATGGACTACTCACCGACAAACTACTCGGCCCAAGAACATTTACCGCAGGTTCAAAATTGGTTATAGTCGCAGTATCATAAACCAAAACACGATTATTTACACCGTCAGATGCAAAAAGGCGATCATTTATTGAATCGTACTTAACATCATAAATTATCCCCGTATGTGTAGAATCGACAACAGAAGGTGAATAGATAGCAAGGTAAAAATCAATATTTTTATCTACAAGCACATTTGACGAATTGAGATTGTATACTTGTATTTGTTCACTGCCATTGTTGCCAACTGACCTGCCGATAAAAAGTCGGTGATGCACAGTATCTATTGCATACCCACCTGGGAGATGGTCGCTATCAGCTTCGTAGGTAAAATCAGGTACGCCAGTATTTGTTGCGGTAAATTGTCCGAGCAACCCTGACGCATCATATGCCCCGCCCGATCCGCGGATTTCTGTAGCATATAAAAATACTACTGATGTTACAGAGAGCAAAAAACCAAACAAGCTAATAATCCTTCCGTATCGTAGTAGTCTAATTGGCGAGCGAGTAAATGCCATTCTCCTAATTGTAACAGATAATGCCTTTATTTTCGCTGGGTTTTCCCCACTTTCTAGAGTATTTTCTTGAGGTATTTACCAGTGTAGCTTTTGGCACTATTTGCCACATCTTCAGGAGTGCCACGAGCAATGACTTTACCGCCACCCTCCCCTCCTTCTGGCCCAAAATCGAGTAAGTAATCGGCAGATTTGATGAGATCGAGATTGTGCTCGATGACTACTACAGTATTACCCTTTGCGACGAGGCGGTTGAGCACGACTATGAGATTTTTGACATCGTCATAGTGGAGTCCAACTGTTGGCTCGTCGAGGAGGTAAATAGTACGTTCGAGGTATGGGCGGTAGAGCTCTGAGGCGATTTTGACGCGTTGGGCTTCACCGCCGGAAAGCGTCTTTGCTGACTGGCCGAGCTTGATGTAGCCAAGACCAACATCGTCGAGCGTCTTGAGCCGATCTGAAACTGCCGGAATATCTTTGAAAAAAATAAGCGCTTCTTCGACTGTCATTTCCAAAACTTCATAAATATTTTTACGCTTAAATTTTATCATCAGGGTTTCTTTGTCAAAACGTTTACCATTGCAAATATCGCAGGTCACGTAGACTGTCGGAAGGAAGTGCATTTCAACTGCGATTTCGCCATTGCCTTCGCAAGCTTCACATCGTCCGCCTTTGACATTGAAAGAGAAGCGATTGACCTTCCAGCCACGAAGGCGAGCTTCATCTGTCGACGCAAAGAGATCACGGATGTGAGTAAACGCACCAGTATACGTCGCGAGGTTTGAACGTGGCGTGCGCCCGATCGGCGACTGGTCGATCATTATCGCGCGAGATAAATATTCATGTCCAGCAAAAGAAGCGCAATTGTAAATCTTGTTCGAGCGATACTTGCGTTCAAATTTGGCCTGCAGGTTTTTGTATAGAACTTCGTATAGGAACGAGCTTTTACCAGAACCCGAAACACCAGTAATCGCTACCATTTTACCGAGTGGCAATTCAAGGTTTTGATTTTTAATATTGAAAATATTTGCGCCGACGATTTTTATCGTACCTTTGTCCGATTCACGACGATTCTCAGGAACTTCGATTTCCATTTCTTTTCGTAAGTACGCAAGCGTGCGCGAACCGGAAGTATTTTTCTTGGCATCAAGCAATTCATTGAGCCAGCCACTCACAATAACTTCTCCGCCATGCACACCAGCTTTCGGGCCAATATCAATAATGTAGTCGGAAGCGTAAATAGTATCTTCATCGTGTTCGACAACGATAATGGTATTGCCGAGGTCGCGCAAACCTTCAAGTGTTTTTATCAAGCGTTCATTGTCGCGTTGGTGAAGACCGATTGTTGGTTCATCGAGTACGTACATTGCACCGACGAGTTTTGAACCGAGCTGAGACGCGAGGCGGATGCGCTGGGCTTCGCCACCAGAAAGCGTATTTGCTCGACGGTCTAGTGCGAGATAGTCGAGCCCGACATCGTAGAGAAAGATAAGGCGATCTTCGATTTCGCGCAGAACGGTTTTGGCAATTTCTTTTTCCTTTGCGGTGAGTTTGAGTGAAGCAAAAAAGTCGACTGCATCCATGACCGACATTGATGTCACGTCGACAACATTTTTGCGCTTGACAACATCACTACCAAGGAAAACATTGAGTGCTTCTTTCCGCAAACGCGCACCACCACAATCGTCACATTTTTCTACACCTAGAAAATACTTTGTGCCAAGACCATTGCACGTCGCACAAGCGCCGTACGGAGAATTGAAAGAAAAGAGACGTGGTTCAATCTCAGGGAAAGAGAAGCCGTCGTTCGGGCAAGCGAACTTTGCTGACATCAGAAATTCTTCAACTTCGTTTTGCGTGATGACGCCATCTTTTTTCTTGCTTGGTTTTTCATCTCCATTTTGCTCTTCGCCAAAAGAAATTCTGACCAGGCCTTCGGACTCAAGGATCGCACGCTCCACTGCTTCGGAGAGACGAATTTCTGTGTCGCGAGGATTGTCAGTAAATTCATGGAGTGCAATCTCATCGACGAGTATGTCGATGTTGTGTGCTTTATGCTTGTCGAGCTCGATGCGATCGCGAAGGTTTTGCAACGTACCGTCTATTCGCACACGAGCAAAACCTTTACCGAGCATGTCGTAGAGGAGCTGGTAGTACTCACCTTTTCTACCACGCACGAGCGGAGAAAAAATACGCACGAGACGATCATCAAATTCTACACCCATGACTTTTTTCAGACCGCCTTTTGATTTGGTTTTAACCTCTTTAGTTTTTTCCGAAACCTTACCGAGCACAAAGTGACCAATTTCTTCGTTAGAGAGTTTTTTTATTTCTTCACCACAAATTGGGCAAAAAGGTCTGCCGACACGAGCATAGAGAACACGCAGGTAATCGTATATTTCGGTAATTGTCGCTACTGTCGAACGTGGATTATTGGAGCGAGATTTTTGGTCTATCGAAATCGCTGGTGAAAGACCACTGATTTCATCGACATCAGGTTTGCTCATTTGTCGCAAAAACTGCCGAGCATACGAAGATAGTGACTCGACGTAACGACGTTGCCCTTCAGCAAAAATAGTATCAAAAGCCAGAGATGACTTTCCGGAACCAGACATGCCTGTAATAGCAATCATTTTATTTCTTGGCATTTCAACGCTAATGTTCTTGAGGTTGTGCGTTCGCGCTCCTTTGACAATGATTTTGCCAAATTCAAAGCTATTTTCTTTATTTTCTCTTGGGTTTTTCTTCATGTTTGTATGCATTTGAAGACAGAAACCCCCTCAAGCTTTGCGCTTGGGGGTACCTATCTCACGATGACAGTATAGCATATGTGTCAAATACCCACAGGTTAGCATTGAATGTCATGCCTTGCTCGCATATACTTTAAATAAGATGCGTTATATAGCAATGGTTTTTTCTTTTCTATTTCTGGGCGCTCATACGGCGAGCGCTCATGTTGCCTATGTTGTCCCTGCTAGCTCACTAGCAAACAAGGGCGGTATTGATTTTGCTTTTTTCTTTTCTCCTCTACAAAATATCAATTACTATGTCATAGTGCTGTGCACGTTCCTCATGATTGTGGCTATCTACTATCTAGGTCACCACATCCCACTTTTAATAAAAGAATTTGCTCATATTAAAAGACGTTTAATCAACTATGGTCCTCTTGTGCCTTGGATTCTTCGTTTGGGACTTGGGATTCTTTTTATCGGCGCTGCTTTTCATCATGTTTTTATCAGCCCAATCATGAGCGATATTGGCAATCTTGCTCCGTATGAACTTGTCATTGGATTCTCACTTCTGGTTGGATTCCTTATTACACCTAGTATCTTGGCAATTATTGGTTTCTACCTTGTCGCACTTTTTCATGACGGCTACATACTTGGTAACCTTGAAGTCCTCGGTAGCGCAATTGCGCTTTTCCTTTTAGCAGACGGGAGGCCAGGTTTTGATGATATTGCCGGTGCTCCGACTCTCATTCGCGCAAAATTTGCCAAGTATGTTCCTTTGGTTCTACGCATCACCCTTGGTAGCGCATTCATTTTTCTGGCATTTTATGAAAAAATATTTAACCCGCACTACTTTACTTCCGTTGTCGAAAACTACCACCTCACTTCGGTAATTCCAGTTTCAGCGGCAATGTGGACTTTCTCGGTTGGGATGATAGAGCTCCTTGTCGGTCTCTTTATTCTCTTCGGTTTCAAAACTAGAATTACTTCTGTTGTGGCTTTTTTTGTTGTCACGACAACATTCTTTTTCTTTAAAGAAGATATTTACTCGCATGTTTCGATTTTTGCCGTACTCTCTGTGCTCTTTATCACTGGTGGAGGTAAGTACTCCATTGATGAACATATCGAGCATAGCCTGTTACCAAAACCGACCACTCAAGTACGTCGCAAGATCGCATCGACAACATCAAAGTCATCGACAAAGAAAGTTGTGAAAAAGACCACTGCTCGAAAAACCAAAACTCAATAGAACGAAACCAATTTTTTCTTGACCATCTCTATCTCTCTATTTTGGCAACTATTGGACCAGCGGCATACGGCGCAATATCATACGGCGAAAAATAGAACGTAATATACTCACTACCGAATGTGAAATTTTCAAATAATTCCGGGTCGAGACTAGCGATTGGCTCAAAAAGTAATTCATCTGGGTTGCTAGTGTTGTCACCATTTATCCGGAGTGTGTCGACGAGCGAGTCCCGCACCGCTTTCGCTATCTTTGGCTTCAGTATTTCAAGCACTGTCGCATTTTCTGGATACAGCCCTGCGAGCAATATTGGCGCGCCAGTACGAACATCATAGTTGAATGTTTTGAAATACTCATTTGGGTGTGCACCGCCAGTGTAGAGATTGACCGTAAAAACCAAACTCAGGTAATCGGTATTTGATTGCTCAATTTCATAATTTATCTTGAGAAAATAGGTGGCATTGGAAGATGTTGGGATTTCGGCGAGTTTGAGCGAATCGATATTTTCAATTTCTGATTCGGCGAATTTTTTGATGTCGCTATTTATCGCAGGTGGAACATTTGCAAATTGTGGGTAATCTACATCAATTGAAACCCTCTCTTCTTCGCGAGCAATTTTTTTATCTGTTTTTACGAGCGGAACAAGCGAGACTGGTTTCTCGATATTGTCT
>JBDKLD010000024.1:0-12879 GCA_039795715.1 Candidatus Parcubacteria bacterium
AATGCAGCCACACGCATAGACTATCCCTGGCTTGCTATCATTTTCATACCACTCTTGGGCTGAGAGGAAATCATCTCCAGAGCGACCAATGATTTTTGATGGATCTTTTAGATCTAGCAACAGCGCACCAACTCTATATACATGTGGATTTGCATGGTTCGTAGCGTGATAGAGCAAAAGCCAGCCTTTCTTGGTCTTGATCGGTGGCGCGCCAGCTCCACGCACCCAAGTATCCCAAGTTTCATTTGGTTTGTTTTTCGGTGCCCATTTTTTTACTCTTTTCGTACCAGTTTCAAGCTCTCGAAAATTGTCGACATATAGTATCTCAATTTCGGGATTGACATGCGTGATGATAGCAAACTTACCATCAATTTTCTCTGGAAATAGTACCCAATTTTTATGTATTTCCCCTTCTGGTGAGATAAGCTTTGGCTTGGTCCAATTCCACTTTTGTGCGAGGAGGTCGGCAACGCTAATCGAGACAACCCCCATACGCACAAAGTCCCAGCCACCAAAAGCTGAGAATGTAAGGTAGAGGTGCCCGTCTATTTCTACCGCACGGGGATCTTCGACACCGTACCAGCTACCACCAGATGGGTAGAGTTTTCTATCATAGAGTTCACCTGGCCGTCCTGTCGGACGCGGGTTTTGCATGGCAAAAACTGGGTATGAAAGCTGTTGATCAAAATGAATACTGTCCGAGCTCGATGCATAGCCAACACGCGACACACCATCGTTGCCAATGGCACGATAGAGCAAATGGACAAGGCCGTCTTTGTCTTGAAAAACAGCTGGGTTAAATGTGCCATACTCTTCCCAGTCTTGCCCTGGTCTTGGTGAAATAATAGGGTTGTCGATATGGCGAGTAAATTTTTTCTCTTCTACCTTTTTACCTTTTTTATTGAAACCATACCTAACAAAAATAAGCGCGCAACAGACAATAGTAATCGAGATAACGATTACTTCAGCAAGAGTATAAATGTTAAGGTTAATCAACTCTGCCATATTTATCTTCTAAACGAACGATTTCATTTTCATCAGCATTACCAAGTGCGATTTCCAGAATCTTGAGCGTCTCACTTTCTGCTGAGATTCTATGCTGGACACCTCGCTTGATATGAAATTCAAATCCAGCTTTCGCATCTTGAACTTGCTCACCAACTGTGGCTTTACCATTACCTGAAATTACCAACCAAAATTCATCTCGTTCTGTATGTTTTTGCAAACTGATTGATTCGCCTGGATTGATAGTTAGTATTTTAACTGTAGCGGGAGTATTTCTAATAAACTCAAGGTAGCTACCCCACGGCTTATCAACAATGATAGTTTTGAGAATATGCTCGTTGTTATTTTCTTGCATTATTATTTATTCGGTAAAAATGTTTAAAATAGTCTTGTGAGACTTGTTACTATTGTGCTTATTTTACCATAGCAAAACCCCAATACCACAATAAAACAGTGGAAATTAGTGGCTACTTTCTTTGATCATTCGAGCAAGTTCTACTTCGCCAAGCTCATGGTCACCTCTTGGACGTCTGAAACTTTCTCGCATCTCTTTCCAAAAGTCTTTTTTGTAACGCATATTTATGAAAAATACAACCAATGCCGCGAGCACTGCACCACAAAGAGCGAGCGCCATATCTTTCTGAGCATCCCAAATATCGCCCTGACTACCAAGAAATGCGAGCCCTGCTGATGGGTCGACATTTTTGGCAGCTTGCCATTCGATGATCTCGTATAATGCTGAAAATGATCCCCAAAGATCTATTGGCAGAAGGTATGCCCAAAAACCTCTAACTTTGGAGAGACGCATAAACATTTCGCGGATTGGGTAAAAAAGTAAGAAACCACAGAGGAAATGGACCATGCGGTCGTACATGTTACGTTCAGCTCCAAGCCACTTCTGCAACGTATCACCAAAAGGAACTTCTGCGTATGTATAGTGAGAGCCAATAACATGAAGGATAAGGAAAATTGTCAGTAGCGTATAAGAAACCTTTGAAAGTTTGAAATAGTGACCAACAAGAAGAATAATCGGAACAAATAAAAACACTAAGTAATTTTCCAAAAGCCAATCATGAGGATACACGGGATTTATAGCCGCCCAAATCCAAACAGCTACAAATGCAACCATCAAAAACAGGTGGTATTTTTTCATATGAAAAATTATACTACAGATTTTTTATCAATAATAGCTTCATATGCTTTCTCAATATTTGGCAAACTACAGCCGGCGTTAAAGAGTTCACTTCGGATACCAATTTCTGATTTACCAGCAGACTGAAGCTCTCGGATATGCTCAGTTATCTTCTCGACGCTATGGACATCAAATGGCGGAGGCGGCGGAACAAGGTGCGGTGCATTTACTATCAATTCTTCTTTCGGTGTAATCATTTTTTCATAATCCTCTTTAATTATTGCCTCCCTTCTTTGGCGGAACCCGAGATATGTTTCAAGTGAGGCCACGTCACTACCATAGAAAGCAACAGCCACTGTACCAATAAATAAGCCGAAATCTCTCACGCCGATAGAATCATAGCCAACTATCGCGGTAATGTGTGCCATGTGTATACCAAGAACGAGCGCGCTCATTCTCGTGTAAATTCCGAGAAGCAAGGTGACGCCAAAAACAATTTCTATTGCGCCGTTGAAATGCACTAACGTAATAGCATCTACAGGTGAATTGTCGACAATAAATGATGGAATATACCCTACCCACTGTTGTGAATGGAGAAATTGTTGAAAACCAAACCAGAGATACACAGCCGAAAGACCGATTCGGAGACAAGCAGCTGCAATTGATGGAAAGTGTTTGGTGTTCATATTACTGTTTGACTATTCCAATTTTGAAAGAAGCGAGTTCGGCTTCGGGATTACTCTTTCCGCCATGTTGATCGACAAATGCTTCGGTGGCATCGATGCCACACATGCCGACAATTGGCCCCGAACCTCCGGGGTGCTGACTGATCCACGAGGTTAGGTCGTATACATTACCTCTCACAATAGACCAGCAATCGCTCTTAGTTTTGTGCGTAGCCACGTCAGCTACGGAAAAACCTTTGGCGGTTGTGGTCGGCGCGACAAAATTCTGTCCAGCAATTGTTGTCATCGGCGGTTCTTGAGAATCAGCACTTTCATTATTTATCTCAACTTGCGCTCTCGGCACTTCATTACCCTGTCCACCAGTCGCAACAACAATACCGAAAACAGCAATCATGCCACAACAGAGAAAAATAATGTTGGATTTTAATCTTTGCATTGCTTCAATTATGGCACAAGGTTGCCCATAAAGTATGTTGGTAAAAGAGAACGCGCATAATTTGAATGATTGTGACCGCCACCTGAGCTCGAATTGAACACAGTTGATACATCAGTACCGCAACGAGAGGTGATCCTTGATACTCCACCAGGATGGCTGTTGACGTATGAAGCTACACTGTATACTTTTGCGGAAATAATTATCCAACAATTGGAAGGAGTATTGTGAGTAACAACCTGAGCAATTGTGTAGCCAGATGCCGCAGACGGATTTACTATCAAATTCATCGTGTCTTGTGCTGTCGCGCCTTGGTTGTCGGTGACAGTCAACCTGAATACGTATGTGCCCTGTGCCAAACCTGTGACACTAGTAGATGCTGAACTTGCATTTGAGAAAGTTGCTGTACCACCGGAAACTTTTGTCCAAACGTAGCTGGCGATAGTACCGTCGGAATCAGCACCACTGCCCGCAAGCGTAGCTGAGCTTGTCGGAAGTGTAATTGTTTGGTCTATGCCGGCATTGGCTGTTGGTGAGCTATTAGAAACCGGCGCAGGATTAACTGTCACAATTTTATCATCGAACCCTGTCGCTCCTTGATTATCGGTGACAGTCAGCCTAAATGTGTACGAACCCTGGACAAGCCCAGTCACACTAGTAGACGCAGAACTCGCATTTGCAATCGTTGCTGTACCACCGGAAACTTTTGTCCAAGTGTAGCTCGTAATAGTACCGTCAGAGTCAGTGCCACTACCGGAAAGTGTAGCCGAGCTTGTCGGAAGTGTAATTGTTTGGTCTATGCCGGCATTGGCAGTTGGTGACTGATTGGAAACAGGCGCAGGATTTACTGTCACCAATTTATCATCTGCTGAGGTTGCGCCCAAATTATCTGTTACTGTCAATCTAAATGTATACGAACCCTGAGTAAGGCTTGTGATATTTGTCGAAGCAGAATTAGGATTTGCAATTGTTGCAGTACCACCTGAAACTTTTACCCAAGAATAACTAGCTATAGTACCGTCAGGATCCGAGCCTGAGCCGGAGAGAATAACCGAACTTGTCGGAAGTGTAATTGTCGTATCTGCGCCAGCATTAGCAATCGGAGGTTGATTGGACGGAGCAACACTACTCACGACTATCGTCATTGTATCTTGTCCAGTTGCGCCCTGATCATCGGTAACGGTGAGCCTAAACACATATGTACCTTGCGTCAAACCTGAAACACTTGTTGAAGCAGAACTTGCATTGATAAACGTCGCCGTACCACCTGAAATTTTTGTCCAAGCGTAGCTCGCGATGGTGCCATCAAGATCCGAGCCTAAACCACCCAAAGTTGCAGAGTTTGTCGGAAGCGTAATGGCTTGATCTACTCCGGCATTTGCAGTAGGTGAAGTATTCACAGATGACGAATTTACAAATACTACTTTATTATCGTAACCAGTTGCGCCTTGATCGTCTGTAACAGTGAGCCTGAACACATATGTGCCTTGCGTCAAACCTGAGACACTTGTTGAAGCAGAACTTGCATTTGCAATCGTCGCGTTACCGCCGGAAATTTTTGTCCAAGAGTAGCTCGCGATAGTGCCGTCAGAATCATAGCCACTACCAGAAAGCGACGCCGAGCTAGTTGGAACTGTAATAGTTTGATCTGTTCCGGCATTGGCCGCTGGTGGATTGTTCACAGAAGAAGAATTTACATTTATTGTGACATTTGCCACTCCTATCGCGCCGAGATCATCAGTAACTTCAAGCTGGAAAACATAGGTACCCTGTGCTAAGCCAGTAACAATAGTAGTGTCGCTATTTGGAGAAACTATGTTCGCAGTACCACCAGAAATTTTTGTCCAAGCGTAACTTGCGACAGAACCATCAGAATCGTAGCCACTTCCAGAAAGTGTGACAGAACTCGTAGGCAGAGAAATAGCTTGATCTGCTCCTGGGTCAGCAATTGGAATGCTATTTATTTGTTGCGGTAAAACAATTACTGACACACTTGCTCCTGCAGTAGCCCCGCTATTGTCTTTGACTGTAAGTCTAAATGAATAGGTTCCTTCAGCAAGATTGGTAATTGTCGTAACTGCACTACTTGGCGAAGAGATAGTTGCTACACCTCCACTAATTTTTACCCATGAGTATTTAATTATTTGCCCATCACTGTCTAAGCCCTGACCATCAAGTGTCACGGTATTTACCGGAAGTGTGATTATCTTATCAACACCTGGATCAACTGTTGGTGGTACATTTGGAATCGGCACACTAGTCGTCAAATCTCCAATGAAATATGGCGGTAGCAGTGAGTACGCATAGGTCGTGTGATCATTACCTCCATCATGCCCATGCGTATGGAAAGCGACAGTCGCGTCGCCCCCACAAAATGGAGTAATCGTTGCAACTCCTCCAGGATGGGAATTGAGGAATTGCGTAACATTGTAAACTTTATTAGAAATAATTATCCAACAACTATTTGCAGTAGTGTGTGAACTCACATCTTCAGGTGTATGGCTAGACGATGACACCGGGGCTAATTCTTGAGCATTTACCAAAATCGTAACTTCGCTTTTTGCGGTCAAGCCCTTGTTATCAGTGACAACAAGACGGAATACATAAGTACCACGCGAAAGGTTACTGATACTTGTCGCAGACGAAGTAGGTGTTGCAATCGTCGCAGAACCACCTGAAACTTTTGACCAAAAATAGCTCACAATTGCGCCGTCAGCGTCAGACCCAGCTCCAACAAGGTTGGCAGAATTTGTCGGCAACGTAATTGTTTGATCTTCACCTGCGTTAGCAGTCGGCGCGACATTTGGCAGTGGTTCTTTAGGAGTACTTACTATCTTGGTGGGTTGAGTTTTTGAAGGCTTATTTTTAGTAAGAGGATTTTTGGGGAGAGGGATCTCTGGTGCTGGCAACTGGACAACTACGTCGTCATAATTTATCACTGGTCCAACTTGCACAAAAACACCATCTGCCGACTTCAATCCTGTTTCATCTGTAGCAATCAAGAGAAAAGAATACTTTCCGTTTTTTAAACCTGTAATATCAGTGACCTCGCTTCTTGGCGAGACAATTTTAGCATCAGCGCCTTTTACTTTTACCCAATAGTAAGAAATGTTACCGCCATCTGGATCTGTTGCTGTGCCAGTGAGGGTAATCTTCTTGGGGACATCAAGAGTAATGTCTGGGCCAACACTTACACTTGGCTTACTGCCAACTGGCATTGCGGGTTGTTCACCAACAAGAGAATTTACATTATCATCTCCATCGTTATCATTGTCGGAAAAAATCAGCTTGCTGATATTGCTGGCGAAATTTGGTAGTTGCATCGGTCCCGCATGATTTTTTTGCAAAAACAAAACTGTACCGACAAAAATTGCGGTTGTGAGCACAATAAAAAAAATTACGGCAGCACCTTTGCTTCCTTTCATGTGTATGAATATATTGTAGCACTACCGACCAACAATTCCATGTTATTATGTTGAAATAATGATGAAGTATATTCGTGAGAACAAGAAGAAATCAATTGTGCTCGGTATTATTTTGGTCGCGATAATTGGCATGGCATGGACTGGCACCCTCACCTACCCTTACATCATGGCGGACAGGCAAATTGAGCTCATCAAGTATTGCTCTCGCGGTATTGATACTATTGAGAGCAAAGATTTTGGATTTACAATAAATGCGCCGGATGGCTACTGTGTATTGCCACATCGAATATTTCCCAAAGATGGCAGCATTCACATCATTCCCAAAGGCAATTACTCGGTCATCAATGAATACGCCAAAGGCACAATCACTCAGGCGTCAATGGCAACAATCCTTTTTGAGAAAACTAAAACAGGTCGCTCGCCTGAAGAATTGATTGAGAATATGCGTCTTGGTGGATTTCTCGAAGGCGCCGAAGTAAGCAAGTACACGACAAAAAACGGATTGGATGTTGTGCTGGCAAAAAACACAATAGGACTTGATCCAACTGCGCGATATGATTGGGCATTTATTTTGCATCCAGATGGTAAAGTGCTCATTTCTGTTTTGGGAGCACACCCAGAATCACCCGAAGTTTTCAATTACGTGATCGACAATCTAGACATCACAGCTAAAAATTAATAATAATGAAAACTGCAATTGCCATCGTCGCTGCCCTTCTCGCTATTGTCGGCAATGTTCCCTATTTGCTCGATATAGTTAAAAAACGAGTTCAACCACACCCATATACTTGGCTGGTTTGGTCTATTGTTTCCTGTATTATTTTTTTCGGTCAGGTGGCAAAAGGTGCCGGCGTCGGGGCGATTCCAACAGCAGCAGCTGAGATATTTACTGTCATCATTTTCTTTTTTTCTTTGCGCTATGGTTTCAAAAATATAAGGAAAATTGATACGGTATTCTTGGTGATAGCTTTGCTCGGTATCATTCCCTGGATTTTGACAAAAGACCCGACTGTTTCTGTTGTCATTGCTGTCGCTATCGATGTTACCGCTTTTATTCCCACACTCAGGAAAACATTTGTCAGTCCAAAAACTGAAACGCCCATGCTCTACAGCATGAACGTTGCGCGACACATCCTCATGCTCTTTTCCTTGCAGGCCTACAATCTCGCAACAATGTTGCACTCAATTGTCATGATTACAACCAATACCTTTATGACCTTGCTGATTTTGTTAAAAAAACCAAAGGTTTAGTTACTTACTTTCCCCACCATGTTGCGAACTAGTCTTTGCAGTAGCCTTCAGTAGCTAGCGCAGTTGTTATTTTTACTGCAACGCAATTCTTTTTATCAACAAGATACTTCATGCCCGTATCAATACCAGAGCTGTGGACGAGGGTAAGCGACTTGCCTTTGCGGGTAAAGGTAATACCGTTTGTGCTTTCTACTCCTGATACTTTGATTGGACCATCGAGCATGACGAAACTTAGTGTATAAGCCGTGCCGGTTTTAATAATAGCGAGCGATGTACCTTCGGGGCCAGTCCAAGTGCCTTCAAATGATGTCTGGATCGTAGCTGACGGAGCAAATGAGAAGCTCTGGACCATTTTTTCTAGTACTACTACAGCAGTTTGAGGGTTAAATTCTGTTTTGGTGCCGGCTGTATAGTTGGCAATGTTTGTAGAGTGAATCGTATATTCAACTGAGTAACACTGACTGTTATGGACGAAACGGTAGCTTGTCGTGTCATAGAAGTTACCTGCGCCTGCGTCGCTGAGAGTAATCTTGGCAGTTTTGAGACCATTGATCATTACTTCTCCTTTCGCGCTTTCTCCGTTTTGAGCTGTCGAGCAATTTTTCACTGCGAGGGAATTATTGCTCGAACCAATTGAAAGTATCGCTTCAGAGAAATTGGTGTTCGGTTGTGATGAACTAGGGATAGTGACGCTCGCAAGTTGCTTGCCAGCGACTGTTGTATTGGTCCTCCATGGTTTTGTGGCATCGCCCGCTTTCACAGTCAATTCGTCTGGATAGCTAAATGAAAACGTATTTGACGGATCTGTGTACGTCTTGGTTGTAGTCACTGGAACCGGAGTCTTAACTATTGGTGTATTTATGGTGTCATCAGGAACAGTGTCGACTGCCGGCTTCCTAAATGCGAAATACAACCCTATAGCTACGATAATAATTACCACGATAGTCACTACAACTGAGTTATTTTTGTTCATATAAATGGTGCCGTATTAGATAGTAAATGATTTCAAAAGCTATTTTAACTATTCCCTGGATCTATTAGCATTAGTTTCTCTGCGCGAGTCAGGCGCTTAAGTACGGCTTCCCTGCTTCGGGCTTCGCCGAGCGTTTTGCACTTTTCTGAGTAGACAAGCACGACCGGTCGGCGGATTTTGGTGTAGTGCGCGCCGGATTTTGCATTATTGTGTTGACGGAGTCGTTTAGATAAGTCGTTGGTGCTTCCAATGTAGAAAGTATCATCGGCGCATTTGAGAATGTAGGTGTGGAACATAGACCTCTCAACCTATTCGTTGCTAACAATAATTGTCTCCTTCTCAATAATCTTAGGTGATTCAGCAAGTTTAATTTCCGTTTCGACAAGTTTCTGCTTGTGGCTTTCGAGTTCGCTTGAGAGGTTGCGATTATCTCGTTTCAATTTTGAAAGCTTAAATTCTTTGCGAACAAGTTCAGGTAACGACAGGAGCGCGGAAAGCACCATGCCGCCAATTATTGCCAAGATGAGCACGAGCGCCAAACTACCGTCAAATTGCCAACCTAAAAATACTACCGATATAGGTACGGCGTTTTGTAAAACAAAAACGACCATTACCGCTCCGAGAATAAGTCCGATTATAAATATCATAAAATATGTTGGTTATGTAGTAAGCTAGTGACCTACTTTAAGTGTACAGAGATAGTGGGGCAATAACAAGGGCAGTAAATAGCAAAATAAAAAAACAGCCATTACAGCTGTTTGTGACCTTAACTTAAAATTATTTTTTTCTGAGCCTTCTCTCTCATTATTTTCTCAATAAGTGGCTCGGGCTCAATCGTAAACGTGAGACCCATTGTCACGCGAATGTCATACGTTGTGCGACCCGGTCGGACTTTCACAACAACATTATCAGTCTTTCTCAGTCCGGCAATGATCGAATTCATATGACCAACATTTCGAGGATAGACCTCGACATGCTCAAAGCCTTCAACTTGTGAACCGTCGAGCTTTTGGTCGCAAAGTTCAAGGTAGCGAATGTCGCCGAGCATTTTCGTGTCAAAGTGGCTGTTGAGCAGAAAGTATGCAATGCTCCTTCCGCCAAATTGAGAAACGTCGATCAATGCGGCTCTTTCGCAATATGCTTCATACAACTCTTTAAATGATTTGTTTGAACCGCAACGATAGCAAATGTGATCAGTAATGAGCTCAGAAAAATCAATCAAGCCACGAACCTCAGTGAAAGCATTGAGGAGATTGAGGAAACCGCGACCTCTCTTGTCGAGGAGTTCGGTGATAGTTAGGTTGGACATGGGGCTATTTTTTTTAAGTTTTGGAGACTATAGCACAATCACTTAATTTCGCTCAATAGGTCGTCAATGTCTAGTTTTTCGCTCACCATCTCCACCATGCCATCATTGCTCACCTTCCATGTCTCGCGTGGACGATCAGCGTAGATTTCAATGCCATTTCCGTCAGGGTCGTCGAGGTAAATGGCTTCGGACACGCCATGGTCGGCAGAACCATGGATCGGATACTTGGCATCAAAGAGGCGTTTGAGCGCAACAGCAAGGTCGCGACGCGTCGGATATAGAATCGCGACGTGGTAGAGACCGGCATGACCGAGACCTTTGGGCGCAGGCTTAGCGTCTTTGCCCGCCCAAGTATTGAGCCCGATATGGTGATGGTAACCGCCAGCCGAAAGAAAAACCGCCGAATCAGTGCCGTCGCGGCCGGGAATTCGCGCAGTGACGGTGAAGCCGAGGAGGTCGCGATAAAACGAAAGTGCGCGGTCGAGATCTGCGACGGTGAGGTGGATGTGGCCGATGGTGGGGTGGGGCATAATATGTATATGTCATTAATTTCTAAAAGTTTATCGATTCCATTAAATATTTTTTTTCGATAAGACTTTTTCAAGACTATTTACCATAGAATTATTATTTGAACTAAATCCCTTATCTGGATGAGCCCCAATCTCACTACCCTCCCTTAGGGCTTTTACAATCGGACCTTCCTCTGTGGAATATCCAAACGAATCTAATGTTACTAAGCTTGCTCTCCCTTCAGGGTGTTGGATAAGGTGGTTGCGAACAGCAGTTATTGGTTTACACTTTATTTTATCTAATTCTGGTAATATTTCTAATATCTTTATTACTCTATGTGCTAATTGATAATAATCGATTGTTGACCTTCTCAACTCACTAAGCTTCTTATTATCACTGATAAAAGGTGAAGGCTTCTGCTCCGCACTTATAGAATAAGCGACTGTAGAATTTATTTTTTGTGGATTTGGGTTTTTTTCAAAATATTCCACTAGTACAGGATCGGAGGCAGCCGCTTTTTTCAATTCTGAAATTGGATTATAGGCATTATTTTCAAGATCGGTGTGCAGCTCAATGATTTTTATTCTTAGTTCTTCTAAATCTACTGTTTTATATATCGCTTCTTGTGCGAGATTCTTCAAGGCTGCTGTGAAGGTAGTGTTTCGTTTCTCAAGATAAAACTTGAACAAGGAAATCGAATTATTAAATGATAATGTTGTTTTCATTTAATTGAATCTTTCTATTTTGTACTCCTTCTCCGCCATCCCTACAAATTCCCCTCTCGTCTCCGGTGTTTTTTCGTAGTGCATCGGCACAATCTTCCCTATTTTCTTAAACTGCTTGGAAAAAGCCAGCGCTTCAGTCGGACCAAATGTATAAAAACCGCCAACAGGCAAAAGCGCAATATCAACTTCGAGCGCCGAAACGTCGAGACCGGATGGATAAAACATATCGCCCGCAAAGTAAATAGTTTCTCCGTCAGACTTGATCAAGAAACCAAAATTTTCCAAAACAGGAGCTGAGACATTTGGACCATGGTCAACATTGAAAAATTCAACGGAAATATCATCGATCATTATCTTGTCACCCATCCTTGTCTCAATAATTTCTGACGTGAGTGTTTCCTCTCCCAGCATTTCGCGACATTCACGATTGAGGTACAGTTTTTTCGGCGAAAGTGCTTTTATCTGAGGCAAAGAAAAGTGGTCACCATGAATATGGGAGACAAGCATCGCGTCTACAGTCACGCCGGCAAGTTTTTCAACAGGAGTGTAAGCACCAATATCGAAAGCCAGCTTGAAACCCTTGTCGGTTTCAAGAATAAAGCCTGATTGTTCGAATTTGGTTAGTTTCATAGGGTAATTATATCATAGTAGATTTCTTGACTCATTTTTCGAGCTCGTTTATAATGAGCTTACTTTTGGGATTACCCACCGATCCAGAGCTACGGCTCTGGTGATTATGAGGAGAGCTCGAGCAATGCTTCGAGCTTTTCTTTTACCTGATGAAAATCCTTGTTTTCTAAAGTGGTCAGACGGCGCTGAAAGCGATTGGTGCTGAACATTCGTATTTGATATAAAAGGAGATATTGTATTTCTCCATTTATCGGCACTGGCGCAAACCAAGTGCCTTCTTTTTTCTTGGTCGACAGTGGAATACCGACAAAATTCTTACGCGAAAGTTTTTTCAATACCAAAACAGGTCTACGGAAGGTTTCTCCTTTACCACAGGATTCTTCGGCAATATTTAACCCTGTCGAACACCACCAAACTTCTCCTGTGTGAAAAAGGAAATCCGGTTTTTTATTCTCCAGCTCTTTCTTTATTGCATTCCAAATGTCAAAATCCTTTTTCATGTCGGAGTATTATGAACTCCGCGCATTTTTCAGTCAACAATATTTTTTTGAAAAAATTTAGAAAAATTTTATCGCTTCTTCACTTCAAATGTAAACCTATATGCTGACTCCGCAATCCTCTCCCCCGTTTTCTTAACCGCAGGAGTAACTTCAACAAGTGTAATCTTGTAGTCGCCAAACGGCATCGTTTCGCTGAGTTTGAAATTTTGTTCACCATGTGAGACTTGCGTGGAGGTGGTGGCACGGACTTCCACAGTTCCTGCCCAAACACATCGCACATCCATGGGGCAACGACTGTCA
>JBDKLD010000025.1:0-2923 GCA_039795715.1 Candidatus Parcubacteria bacterium
CATTACTTTTATTGAACCAATTACCTCTTTTCTATTTGTGACGCTTTTTTTCGCAATCATTTACAGAGTCCTACCAACGACCAAACTCCCTTGGCTCGAAATTGCTTTTGGTGCCTCGGTCACAGCAATTGTATTTCTCCTTGGAGAACTTTTTATTGGATACTATTTAAGCCATTTTGTAAACAACACAATTTACGGCGCAGCAGGCTCTATCATCAGTATCCTACTCTGGATTTATTTCTCTGTTCAAGTCTTTTTCCTCGGTGCTTCGTTTACGTTTACCTACTCAAAAAGATACGGTTTCCTGAAAAATCAGCGGTAGCAGAAATTAAAAAACACCTCTACAAAGAGGTGTTTTTTAATTTCTGCTATTTAACAATAAGTGTTCCCTTCATACCCATTGCCCTATGGCTTCCCACAGTGCAGTAGTATTCAAATGAACCTGCCTTGTCAGCAATAAATTCTACCGTGTCGGTGCCCCCTGTGGTGAGTAGTTTGGTGTGGACATTAAACGAATCAATCTTGAAATCGTGATTCCCTTGGCCGTTTGTCAGAGTAATACGGACAGTGTCACCTTTGTTAACCGTCATAGTAGTCGGTGCAAATTTAAAATTACTTGCGTCAACAGTAAAAGACTTCACGTTTGCTGTCGTTGTTGTAGCTGTTGTTGTAGTTGCAACTGTGCCAGTAGCACCAGTGGTGACATTTGCATCAGTTGTAATATTGACCATGTCATCAGAGATACCATCTTCCGGCGTTGCCATACCCATACTCAAATCATCAGGCATTACTTCATTTTGTTCCTGAGGTACGCCACTACCTGCTGGTCTGTTTTTCATAAGTAGCCAAACACCTGCGAGCGCAACTGCGAGAATAACTATTATCGATACTGCTTTATTCATATAATATAAAAAAAATTATTAGTATGCGAATAGTATAGCAAATGTGCAATAAATAAAAAAAGGCCCGAAATTACGAGCCTATTGATGAAAGTTGAGTAATATTATTTTTCCTAAGCAAATTTGCTTTTTCTGTTAAAACATACAAGTATTGCGAGTATGCTTCCCAAAATTTGAGACAATCACAAACTTCATTGTTTTGACAAAAATGATGGTAACGATCTCTGCCATGCTCCCTTATTGCGTTTAACAACAGCGGGCATAGCGGGTCACTGATATTGTGTATGAAATCATCAACCAAATACTTTTTCATCCTATAGTGACGAAGTCTTCTGCGTTCCTGCTTTGTAAGACTGTCAATGTACTCAGGTGTAAAGTGGTTGATATTTTCTTTAATAAAATCCGCCATCTTAGGCATACCGATAATACCGCCATAGGTATCGGCGTGGTCGACAATATCAGAATAAACATTGCTGTTATCACTCACATAAAGTAAAAACTTACTTCGTGTCGGAAAAGTACTTTCAAGCTTTTGTTCCATTTTTGTGTTGGTTTTGGTTTTGTTTAGGTTTTTGAAAAAACGTTTAGCACTATTATATCATACTACTTACAATATTCAAGGGGTCCGTAATATCCACATAAATACGATTTTTGTTCAGGCTACTTTTTCGCACTTTTTACGTTAGTCTTTAGTTTGTGCTTTGGACAACCACAGCCTTTGGGCTTGATGTACTCATCGAAATACTCCTTGCCATAGTCATAGGTAAGTTCATCATGTGGGGCGATTTTCTTGAGCGCATAGACAAAAACTTTTTTGCCATCAATTTCTGTCTCACAGTTTGGCACACACGAGTGATTGATGTAGCGGGCAAGATTTTTTCTAGACTTTCCGTCGATAGTTCTCTTGCTGTCAATTTCAAAAAGATACTTTCCTCCCCTCCTGTCAGCTTCCTCTACAGAGATTATCTCACCGATGTATTCGATTATTTTATCTCTTTTTTTCCAAGAAACGTTTGAAAAAAGCCCGAGGCCGTTCACGCCTCGCTTTACTTTGAATTTTTGCATATGACAAAGATACCATAGATTGAGACAATTTTCATATTTACTTTATAATGCCTTCATGAGGACATTTCCTAGACACTTGCTCACTGCTGACGAAAGACGTCTTTTTACAAAACTCAATACTCCGTCCAAAATCCAAGACTACATAAATACTTTTCCTTACAACAATACTGATTCTCTACGATCTATGCGATATGCGTTACAGTCGCAAGAACTCCATTGTTTTGAAGGAGCTTTACTTGCCACTGCTCTACTTTGGTTCCACGGCCATGCGCCTCTTCTTCTCGACCTGTCTACAACAAAACACGATGACGACCACGTTGTAGCGCTTTTTAAAAAAGATGGGCTGTGGGGCACAATTTCAGCAACCCATCACTCTGTGCTTCGCTTCCGTGATCCACTTTTCAAAAATATGCGGGAAATCGCATTATCATATTTTCATGAATACTTTCTCAATTCTGGTAATAAAACACTTCGGACATTTTCCAAAAAACCTTTTTCACTTTTACCCTACGACGACACTTGGCTTACTGGCAACGAAGATCTTTATGAAATAGGTGCCGACCTCGACGATGCGCCCCATGAAAGTATTGTTCCAGCGAAACTCATCAGGCATCTTCGTAAGGCCGATACAATAGAACGCCTTGCCGCCAACACGCTTCCGCCGGCCGAACAACGAAAAACGGGACCTCGCAAAAAATAGGTCCCGTTGCTGTTCCTTTTTTTTATTTTGATTCACTAAAAACTATGGCGTAGTTATAAATAAATCCAACGAAGGAACAGCGAAGTCTTAAATATTTTCTATTAATACTATAAACTATTATTAAGAAAAAGTCAAGCAAGCGTAATGGTTCAATACCTTTGCATCACCATGGTGGTGTACGGTATGAAGATGGCATACACAACAAATGAAAAGGTTGGTAGGGTGAGGGTTGCCGCCATTCGCATGATGAGAAATGGTT
>JBDKLD010000026.1:0-11073 GCA_039795715.1 Candidatus Parcubacteria bacterium
CAGTGATTTTATACTCAACTGGGTCTTCGATAGTTGTAATATTTACCTGCGGGCTGTTCAAAATTTTTATTAAGGCGTAGTGCGTCGTTGACTTACCAGAACCGGTTGGCCCAACTACCAATATCATGCCAAAAGGCAGTTCAGCTATTCTCTGAATTAGTTCCTCGTGCTTGGCCGAAAGACCTAAGTCGCCGAGCGTAAAATCACGAACATACTCTCCCAGAATACGAATGGCAACTTTTTCTCCATCAATCGTCGGCATAACAGATACGCGCAAATCTACACGGTGATTGTCTTTTGTTATATGACGAATTGAACCGTCTTGAGAAATATTGTGCTCATCCGTTCGCAGTTTTGCTTGAACTTTTATTCTGTTCACAATATTGTCATAGTACTCTCTTGGCAATTGACCAGCCTCCTTGAGTACGCCGTCAACACGAAAACGTATGAGCACTGTTTTTTCTGAAGGTTCGAGGTGGATATCGGAGGATTTATACGAGAGAGCATCAGAAATAACTTCATCGAGAATTTCTGGCGCGATTCGGGTCTTACCTTCAAGAATTTTGGAAAATCGAGTTTCTAGCGGGTGCTGGTAGCGATTGAAAATATTTGCAATGTCATCAGGCAGGGAAAACATCAGCGAAATCTTTTTCCCGTTTAACTCCTTTTCCAAATTCTGTTTTAAATCCTTGGCAAGTGGGTTGTCGGTCGTCACCGCAAGTGAGTCGATGCTTTCAGCAAATGGTACGACACGATATTTGAGTGCAATTTCCTGCGATATTTTTTCAAAAATAGCTTTCTCCGGTATCTGGCTATTTAGATCTGCGTACGGCACTTTGTAGTGTTCCGCAATTGCCTGACCGATGAGATCGCGAGTGAGCACATTCTCTGCAATGAGAAAATTGTAAAAATCGCTGTAGCGAGTCGTCATCATTTTTTCTTCCGCAGTTTTAATATCGGAAGCCTCCAAATAATTTTGCTCAACTAGTATTTTTTTTAAAGTATCGTTTTCAATGAACATATAGTGCGATTGTTATGATAATGCCTGTTTAACATTTTCTACTAGGGTAAGTATTGGTGTATTTGATTTGACATAATATTCCTTTGCTCCCAAGCCTTTGGCTTTATCGATATCTTCATTTTGGCTCAAGTTTGAGAGAACGATAATTTTTATTGGTATATTGTTATCATGAACGTGTGCCAAAACATGGAATCCATCATAGAGAGGCATGACGAGATCCAAAATCATAATATCAAATGTAGTTTTGCTTATTGCGTCAATTGCCTCCTGGCCATTTGTCGCAATAGATACAACGAAACCCTCCTTTGCAAGCTTGAGTTCAAGCGCCCTAGCAAGTGGACGTTCGTCTTCGACAATCAAAATTTTCTTTTCGCTCGGTGACATAGTACTTGGCTAATTGTAACATACAATAAATAATACTGAAGATTATACACAAATATATAATCGCAGGTCTGGTAATTTGCTATAATTGGATAGATGGAAAAAATCAATGCTCTCAAAGAAACCATTGAGGCTGAATTGGCAAAGGGGCCGGAAACAATATCAATCATTCGATTTGTTGAAATGATTGTTGAATTCGCCTACCAAAGCAGAACGTCTGATGTGCACCTTGAGCCAAGCGAAAATGGTGTCGTTGCGCGCTTTCGCATAGACGGACAGCTCAAGGATATGTTTGTTTATCCAAAAGTCCTACAGTCTGAAGTCGTTACTCGTATTAAAGTCCTCTCTGAACTCAAGACAGATATCCACCATTTACCACAAGATGGCCGGTTCAAAGCCAAAATAAATGAAAGTGGCTTTGTTGATGTTCGTGTTTCTATTGCGCCAACGTACTATGAGGAAAATGTAGTCATGCGTATCCTCTCCGATATTATCCAACTCTCACTCGAAGATCTCGGCTTTACTCCCAAACAAATAGAAATGGTCAACAAAGCCATCAAAAAGCCTTACGGTATGATTTTGGCAAATGGCCCTACTGGCTCAGGCAAAACCACGACACTCTATACTATTATCAAACAGCTCAACCAACGCGATACGTCTATTATTACCATCGAAGACCCAATTGAGTTTTCCCTCCAAGGCGTCACGCAAATGCCGGTAAGTATGCAATCTGGGCTTACTTTTGCGACTGGTCTCCGAGCTATTCTCCGTCAAGACCCAAACATCATCATGGTCGGCGAAATCCGCGATACCGAAACTGCCAATATTGCAGTCAATGCCGCGCTCACTGGTCACTTGATGCTTTCTACGCTTCACACCAACGACGCTGCCACGACATTTCCACGTCTTATCGATATGGGTGTCATGCCATTTCTCTTGGCGTCAACAATAAATGTCGTTATTTCGCAAAGACTCGTGCGTAAGGTTTGCGAAACATGCCGGATCCAACGAGCGCTTTCTGTTGCCGAAATAAAAAGCTTGGGGAGTATTGCTGTGAACCTAAGTGATGACAAGATTTTTACCGTAGGTAAGGGTTGCGATAAATGCGGCGGCACGGGCTACCGCAACCGACTCGGTATTCACGAAGTACTCGAAATAAACGATGAAATACGCGAACTTATTGTGGGCCGTGCCGCCGCAAACCTTATCAAGCAAGTCGCAGTAAAAAATGGCATGACCACAATGCTCCAAGATGGACTTCAGAAAGCTCAGTCTGGCGTCACCACAATCGAAGAAGTACTCAGAATAATTTATGAATAATACAGTCAAGAAGCCAGGCATGTTTGCCACAATGTTTTCTGGTATCAAAACTCAGGACAAAGTTAACTTTGCCCGCAACTTGGCTGTCGGCATCAAGAGTGGCATGTCGATCATTGATGTCCTCAAGATGCTCATCAAACAATCATCGAAAGAATTTTCTGTGGTTATTCAAAGATTGATTGACGATGTCAGTAATGGACAACTACTTGCTCAAGCCATGGGACGCTACAACTATATTTTTGGCGACTTCTTTATTTCCATCGTCAAAGTCGGTGAATCAAGTGGGAATTTATCTAATAGTCTCATCTACCTTGCACAAGAGCTCAAAAAGCAAAAAGATTTAAAAGGCAAAGTAAAGTCCGCACTTGTCTACCCTGCTATTTTGATGTGCGCGACTGTCGGCATAATAGTTTTCCTGACACTTTTTGTGTTCCCCAAAATCCTGCCTATTTTCCAAGGCATGGGTACTGAGCTACCATTTACCACAAGATCTATTTTGTGGTTTATGACATTCCTCAAATCATATTGGATGTACGCAATCGCTGGCATTGCTGGACTTTTTGTCGGCTACAAAGCAATAGTGCGAGTTCATAGTGTTCGCTTCAAAATGGATCACTTGGCACTCAAGATGCCATACATTTCAAAAATTACCAGACAGCTCGCGCTCGCAAACCTTACTCGTTCACTCAATATTTTGCTCAAGAGTGGGATGACTATTACCGACGCATTGGTTATCGCACGAGACACCTTCAACAACTACTACTATCGAGAGCAAATAGACAAAATGAACGAACATGTCAAACGTGGTGGCTCACTCTCGAGATTTCTCGACAGTCGCCCTGATCTCTTTCCGCCAATGTTCACCGGCATGATCCAGGTTGGTGAAACAACCGGTAATCTCCAAGAAAATTTACTCTACCTAAGCGAATACTACGAAAGTGAAGTTGATGAAATGCTCAAAAATATGACTGCAGTTATCGAACCGGTAATGCTCCTTTTTATGGGCGTCGCTGTTGGCTACATTGCCCTCTCTATTATTACGCCAATATATAAAGTCACTCAAGGAATATCATGATGTACAAGAAAGCTTTTACCCTACTCGAAGTACTGATCGTGATGGCTATTGTCGGAATTATGGCCGCCGCCACATTGCCGTATACAGCAAAAAGCTACAAACACTACATCAAGACTGTAGAGACCAAAAATCTAATAAGCGTCCTGCGAAGAGCGCAAAGCATGGCAATGGCCAATACACTTGAGTCAAACTACGGTGTAAAAATATCCTCGACTTCGGCCATACTTTTCAAAGGCACAAGCTACGCTACCCATGATGCACAGTACGACGAAAATTACCCTATTTCTAGCACAGTGACAATAAGCGCGCCTTCAGAAATCGTATTTGAAAAAATTTCAGGCAGACCGGCGACCACTGCGACTATTACAATCACGAGTGACAATAAAACCCAGAAAATTATCGTTGGTAGAGAAGGAAATATTGACTGGTAATGCATGGCACCTATGGAAAGAAAAATTTTTGACAAAAAAAATGGCTACAGTTTGGTGGAAATCCTTGTTGGGATTACGCTGATTACGCTCGCGATTAGCGCCACTGTCACTATCGTCTTTGGTAGTCAGACTATAGTTATCGACCGCGACAACACTGTCACCGCACAATTACTCAGCAAAGAAGGCATCGTCGCCGCGAATGCGCTCATCAAGAGCAATTGGGGAATAGTCGCTAATGGTGACTATGGACTCACTTTCAACGGAAGCACATGGCAACTGAGTGGGACGCAAGATACGCAAGGTATATTTACCAGAAAAATAAATGTCGCTGATACTGGACTGAGTGACGAACACAAGATTACCAGCACCGTCACTTGGCAAGCCTCCCCTCTTCGTCCTCAGAAAAAAGTTGAACTCGTCACCTACATTTCAAATTGGGAAAATGTTTTGGCCACCGGCAATGATACTGGCGGGGGTGGTCCTTCTAGCTGGCAACAACCGACGACAATTAGCACAATAAATGTCGGTAGCGGTAACTCTGTCACTGATATTGATGCAGTCGGTACAACAGTTTATGTTTCGACAGAATCCACAACCAAAGCCAACAAAGATATCCATGCGTACAACGTCACAACACCATCGAGCCCAAGTTTGCTCAGCGAAATTGATGTTGACGCCTACTCACTGCAAAGTATCGACGGCGGTTTTAGCTACATTTTCGGCGCAGCAACTGGAGTACTTCCTGACCTGAAAATTATTAATAATTCTAACCCCAGCAGTCTAAGTCTGACTTCAGAATTTAATGTGATTACGTTTGTTGACGCGACTAAAATATTTCGCGATATAAACACTGTCTACCTCGGCGTAAAATTAACATCTTTCAACGGAGAATTTTTTACAATCGACGTCACCAACCAGACTAGTCCTTCACAAAAAGATGTTTTCGAAATTGGCGGTAATGTAAATGGTATTTTTGAACAGAACGGCATTGCCTATGTGGCCTCATCAAAGGATACTCGTGAGTTGTATGTGTTAAATGTTACAAATCCGTCAGACATACTCCAAGTAGGCTATCTCGATGTTACAGGCGTAACCGATGGGACAGCGGTATTTGCCATCAGTCCTAGTAAAGTCTTTTTGGGTGTCGGGAATTCCCTCAAAATACTTGATGCCACGAACCCCGCGAGTATCACGACGCTCGGCACATATGATGCTGGCGGAACAATCAATGATATTTATGCTGTCGGAAATACGGTTTTCTTGGCGACAAGTAATAGCACCAAAGAATTTCAAGTAGTGAACATTGCCACGGTCTCAGCTCCGACACTCGTATCTTCACTCGACTTCCCTGCTGTAGCTTCCGGGATTGATTACCAAAATGATCTCATTTTCCTAGCCCTTCGCGCACCAGATGGTTTGCGTATCATTAATCCAAATCCATAATATGAAAAACACCACCTTCAACAATACGGGATTTACACTCATGGAAACAATTCTCTATGTCGCATTGCTTTCAATTTTCCTAACGGGAACATTTCTTTTTGTGAACAGTATTTTGAGTACGAGTAGCAACATCATCGAACGCAATGAAGTTGTAGCAAATAGAGAATTTATTGACAGCAAGTTGCACTGGTTACTTTCGCAAGCAACTGGTGTTTCCGCACCCGTACTCGGAAGCACTGGTGGATCACTGACAATTACTGGGGCAACAGCTGGAATGTACCCCGCAGTCATCACGCTCAGCAACAACCAACTTCTCCTCAGCTTGGCAGGTGGTGCAACAGCACCGATTACAAACAGCCGAGTTCAGATTACTTCTTTTGCTGTATCCCACATAAACACTTCGGATACACTCCACGAGCTACGTATTACAACTGACATGCGGAGCAAAGCAAAAACCAATGTTACTTCACTCGGAGATATTTTTACATACGTACTACCATAATTTATGTACACTACTTCAGACAAAAAACAAAATACTGGATTTGTCGCCGTGATCACCGCGATTGTGGTGACGCTTATCATTACTCTCATCGCAATGGTAACTTCAACCACGAGTTACCTAGGTAGAGTCGACACGACTAGAATAGAATCGAAAAGCATGAGTCGCCAAATCGCCGAAGCCTGCCTCGAGCATGCTCGCGTCAAACTTGCAGTTGGCGTGTATACTGGCAATGAGGCAATAGCCATCGACTCATACCAATGCACGCTTGACCCCATCATTGTGAGTGGCGCAAACAAGATACTTACCTCGAAAGCGACCGTCGACAACAAGACCACCAAACTTGAGCTAACAATACTGGCTACAACTCTCGAAACAGTCACCTTCAAAGAATTATGAAAAAAAATGCTTTACACAATAGGGGCGTAACACTCGTCGAAATAGTTTTTGCTATGGCAATAATCGCTGCCATGGCAGCGATAGTTTTTGTAGCAATCCGCCCCGCTGAGCGTTTTGCTAGAGCACGCAACAATCAACGCCGAAGTGACATTGCGACCTTGCTAAATGCCATGGGGCAAAGATCCGCAGACAATCGGGGCGTATTCGAAACAGGTTGTACTGCTGGAGCAGTGCCCACTAGTGTGACTCCTATCGCGAGCGGTGCCGGCAACTACGACATGGGGCCTTGTCTTGTCTCTACCTACCTTACTCAAATGCCTTTTGATACCAAGGCTACAGGCGCTCACTACAACAGCACAGCAGACTACAAAACAGGCTACTCAATAAGTCGTGACGCGCCGACAGGACGCGTCACGATCACGGCACCTTCAGCTGAAGTCTCAGAAATAATTTCTATCGTTAGGTAGGAAGCTCTAATAAAATAAATGAAGTAAATACCATAAAAAAACACTTGCAAGAGCAAGTGCTAATTGTAAAAACGTATTGATTCAGTCATTGCGATTGTAATAACAGAAGGAGAACAACGAGCTTCGTACATTTTTCCCCAAAGAAAATCTGGGTCAAAATCCTTGCAAACCCCAAGAGAGAAGAGTAAATTTTCATCAAGGTAGCCGTCGGCGACAATAAACTGTTTAGTCTTGAGCAACTTAGATAATTCTTTTGGTAGCCAAGATGTTTGACCTTTGCAAACACGGATCATGCTTTGATTGAGGCGCTGCAGCTGGGCAAGTGATTCGACGATAGTTATATTGCCACCCACATGAAGCCCGCCAAAAATTTCTTTTTCTGATCCGATTTCATGAGGTAATGCGTGCAGTATATATGATTGTGTTTTCATATCTGAACCACCAGAGTAGTAGGTGATCTCTCGACAACCATTCTCTCTATCATCTGACTCTTCTCTGAAATTAATTGTCAGTGCTTCGATTTCAAATTTTGATTTTGAGACTACAACCATTACAGCATATTTGTGCTTCTGATTTTTCTTTTCCAAGAAAAATGGTGGGGCAGCAAGCAAAATGCTACCAGGTAAAATGTCTGAAAGTGGTGATTTTTTCTTCATATATTTGTGATTAAGGTGCGATTTATTCTATTATGCATCATTTATAGAAAATTGCAAGGTTTTGTACTTTATTACTCATTTTTAGCAGACCATGCTTACTTTTTCCATACATCCCATGATTATTTTACAAAACTGATGGTATACTATGCATTAGTAAATGAATAAGTACCGCAGGAAAAATCAATCCATAAAGGCTTTTTCAATCATCGAAGTTATGTTAGCTGGAGCGCTACTAGCCATTATCACTTTTGGCATTGTTTCTGCTTGGCTCTACGGAGAAAACGCACTCATCAAGTCAGGTGACCACGGCCGAGGCGTCGCGATCGCGAGCGAAGGTCTCGAAATTGTCAGGAATCTGAGAGACACCAAGTTTGGTAGTTTGCAGGAAGGTACGTATTCCCTCAACAACAATGGCACAAACTGGACACTCGTTCCTAATGAAAAAGAAGTCATCGGGGCATACAATCGCATCATTTCTGTTATTCAAAAAAGTACAAACGAATTTGAGGTAAAAGTTACCGTTGCATGGAAAAGTGTCGATGGCTCACCCTCTGAGTACACAGCAAGTACCATCCTCACCAATTGGCAACAAGAAAAGGGCAAATCGAAAAGGAGAGGATCTGTTCTAGAAATATCAGAAGTTGATGCGAGCCCAACACTCAATGGAGCGACGATTACTTGGACGACCAACAAACTAGCTTCTTCTAAGGTTGATTATGGTACAACCAATTCGTATGGAACGTCTCCTGCAATATCAGATACTGCACCAGGAGTTCTCAACCATATAGTTGAGCTAACTAGCTTATCACCCGATACCACCTACCACTACCGAGTGAAGTCAATTGATGCCACAGGTTTTGAGGCCACTTCAGGAGACTATTCGTTTACCACCGCACTCGACACCACTCCACCAGAAATCTCAGACATTGTCGTGACTTCGATTACGTCAACGTCTGCAACCATTGAATGGGAGACAGACGAAGTCACCTCATCTGTCATCGACTACAAAGACACCGATCCACCTATGCCAGGTGGCACAACTACGCCAGAGTTTGACACTAACCCTCGCGCAGTCCACCACACCAAGCAACTCACTTTGCTTTCCGCCGACACTACCTACTACTTCCTCATCCATGCCACAGACGGATCGAACAATGAAACTATCTCCGATGTTCAAACATTTTGCACGTGCGACATGGCACCAATTATTTCCAATGTGCAAGTGACTGCGCAGAGAGCAACCTATCTTACTATTTCTTGGATAACTGCAGGGGTTCCATCTGATGCTCAAATTAATGAATCTAGTCCTGACAAAGTATCAAGTCCTGTTGTCGATGACGACTACATTCTGACGTCTCACGAAGTGACGATATCTGGACTTACTCCATGTACCGAGCATTCGATTACTCTCATCTCGCGCAACCAACTTCTCGCAGAAGGGGAACACAATATGACGTATTCGACTTCGGGGTGCCCGCCAACGATAGTAAATGGAGATCAAGGTGGCTTTTTATTTGGTGGTTCGAGAAAAACACTTGCATGGCCATATACTGACGGAGATACCAGTTCTTATATTTTCTATCTTCCCCAAGATCATTCCCCATTCAACTTTAGCGATTCCACTATAATTGGAAGAAATTATATTGAAGAGAATTTGGACCTAGACCAAGATAATATGAGCTTCGGACCTGCCTTATTTCAAGCAGCAAACATAGCTGTGCCATTTGGCAATAACCGTATTACTCCTGTCGATATTGCCATTTCTAGAGATTATCTTTTCTTTCTTACTACAGTCAAGCTTAACAATGAAGTTTTTTCTTCTGTTTCTGTTATTTCAAACCCTACTAGTCCAGGAAATTACAGCTTAGCAAGCCTAACGGAAGTTTGCCAGGGTGAAGAGGCCAATAGTTTGTACTATAAAGAATACGAAGAAAACAACACAACCGTACAAAGACTTTTCGTTGGATGCAATAGTCGAATTAAAATATTCGATGTATCAGGGGGAGATTTACAATATACAGATGTTGTTCGTCCAAACGGCATAGACCTTGGCCCACTGACCAGCATAGGTCAAATGTTAGTCACAAGTAATACCTCAAGGGGTAATCGATATATAATTGGTATTGCAAATAGTATTCCCCTGCAAGCGCAATATTTATTCTACCGTAATTTAAGTAACATCTTTGATGAAGATTCCATTCAATACCCCTTGCGAGTAGGCCAAGATTATTTCCCACAACTGACAGAAGACAGTCAGAATAGATTGATTATGAGTGGATTTGCAAATAATGAATTGTTACTTTCTTGTACTACGGAAGCTTTTGTTTTTGGAACATGCGGGGACAGCATCAACACAGTTTACGCTAGGGCACTTTCTAGTACAACTTCAGTAGAAAACTATATGTTTGCTAACACTGGCCTAAAAAATAAAGAATTAACAATTTTACGAGAGGAGCCGAATTCTGATATTCATACAGAAGAGGTTGATTCGCTTGGCCTTTGTGCCCAATTTACATCCTGCCCATCGAATTCAGGCGTATACGATGATGGAGACGCGACTTCTATAGTTTTCCTAAAGGCTGTGGGCTTGGTATTTATGTCAAAAAACCTAGACTGGGTACTCATAGATCCAGGTACTGGATTTTAGAAGTTGCAGAAAAAAAAGCCATACTGTTTTCCAATATAGCTTTATTATTCGTTTGACGATTATTCATTTGCAATATTTTGAAGTGCAATACTAAATTGTTCTTTAGATAGTTTTCCGCCAAATGCTTTTGCAACAATAATTAGTTTTTCAAGCATCTTTACTGTGACAACCGAAGTATCATTTGACTTTTTTTCTATCCGAAGTCTCTTCAACGCATCCTCGAACTTTGATTCCATAGACGTAAGATTATTATTTGATATTTCCGGCTTTAACCGTTTAATTTTCGCAAGAAATATTTTACGGTATGCATCTGTATGTTTCAACGACAAATGATTTGAAACACGATTCAGATGAAGACTTAGTGAGGCTTGAATCGTCTCTGGTTTTTTTCCAGTATACGGGGTTCCGGGGACTTTACTTGCAAAATTTGCCATTTCCCTTTGTGAGGCAAATAACTCTTTTGAATCAATTTCTGGGTGTTTTTCAGCAAAGAAAAACCGAGAAATGGGTGTTTTAAGTATCATTTTTTTAGGTTTTAAGTTTCTTATATACTACTACTTTGTATAATTTTGTCAAGCTACCGTAATGGTTCAATACCTTTGCATCACCAAGGGGTGTACGGTATGAAGATGGCATACACAACAAATGAAAAGGTTGGTAGGGTGAGGGTTGCCGCCATTCGCATGATGAGAAATGGTTCATCGAGCAGAGATACTGCTCGATACTTCGGGTAC
>JBDKLD010000027.1:0-9209 GCA_039795715.1 Candidatus Parcubacteria bacterium
GAGGTTTGTGGAACCTTCGATTCGGGTTCGATTCCCGATAGGCTCCCATTTTCTTAAATAAAAAGTCGGCTTCGGCCGGCTTTTTATTTGTTGAAAATGGAGAGTGCCGGAAAGGCGTAGCCTGATCGGCCTCCCCAATCGCTACTTAATATACCTTCGTTTTATCTTTTATTTATCACGCCTTCATCTCAGTACTGTAGGCTAGGTACATGAAAGAATTGGTGGAATTCAAAAAATATTTTGATGCACATTTCATTTCGTATTTACGAAAGTGTATTGATCGAGTGCTTATCCACCATCCAGATTTCGGGCCAGTGGGGGAACACCTCGTAACGTTGGCGCGTGGGGGCAAGCGACTTCGACCTTTTGTGCTTGATCTGGCGTACAGGTCTAGTGGTGGCAATAATCCATTGGCCATTTTACCTGCGCTTTTTGCGCTAGAACTTTTTCAGTTATTTGCTCTAATTCACGACGACATTATCGACAATGGCTCGCTTCGCCATGGAGTTGAAACTATGCATATTCGATTTGATAGCAAGCAAGCGATTCTCGTTGGCGACCATTGCCTTGCCTGGGCGACGAGGGCAATTGCGCTTGCTGAACAAACGACGCAAAAAGAAATGACGATATTCATGCGCCTGGTCGATGAAACAATTACCGGACAGTTGATTGATGTTTCGCTCATTAAAAAACAGAATATTGATGAATGTTTACTCGATACTTCTATCGAATTAAAAACAGCTCGGTACACTTTTATCTATCCAGCTTTGCTCGGGCTTTCATATGCGGGCGAGGATTTTGAAATAGAAAAATACAAGCTACTCGGTCACCATCTTGGCCATGCGTTTCAACGCCAAGATGATTTGTCCGACATTGTGTCGCACCAAGCCGATCTCGGCAAGAAACTCGGTTCTGATATTTCCGAAAATAAGCCTACGCACCTTGCGCACTACTTTGAGACACACGCTACGGCAAGCCAGAAGTCGATTTTTTCTGTGTACCGTGGCTCTCCACTCGATGACAATGACATCATTCGTGTGCGTGAATTACTGGAACTTTCTGGAGCAATTGAAAATGAACGTAAGGCGATTGAGGTAAGATTAAAAAAAGCCATGGAAATACTTGAGAATATTTCTATGGCAGAAACTTGCAAGAAGACATGGCTTTCACTTGTTGCCTATATGCAAAACAAAAATCAATAAGTTTTGAGAAATGCCAACGCATTTTCGCGTTCTTTTTGAGTAGCTTCGATCATATTTCGTAAAGAGGTAATAAGTGCTTGAAAATACTCAACATTTTCTAAGGACATTTTCCCAATACAATTTTCAGCTTTTACGAGGTGTACTTGTATTTCTTTGAGAAGATTTGGGAAAATAGTATTCCAAAATAATTCTAGAAATGTAGTGCTGTCATTCGGCATTTGGTAGGTGTTTCTTTCTGGATATTTCTTGATAAATTCAACAAGCACGCAAGCGCCAATTTTCGTCATATGTCCATGGCTTAAATCCTCAATCAAGTCTTCGGCATCGTCGCTATCCTGTTTTGCAGTGAGAAAGTGGTGGAAAAAATCAACAAAATATTTCTGCAATCGCAGACGATCAGGCTCTGCGAGTGATTCGATTACACCGAGTGCTGAAATCACCATACCAAGAGATTTATTTTGAGTGGCAAACTTTTTTTCATTTGAAATATCTCCAATAGCATATGAATCGCGTACTTTGTGTAGGCGAAAATGTTGCTCACTGTAATACGCTATATCTGTTTGATTTAGTATGTTACCGACAAGTTGCAAGCTTTTTTCTGAGAAGTGAGAACTGTATACATAATTCATTTCCCGTAAACAGAAATTGGAAAACAGTATCTGTGCTTTTGTTTCGTTGCCATCTAAAACATCATCAAGCAATGAATAACCAACCCAGCCACAAAGATTGGCATAGGTCAATTTTGATAATTCTTCGGGGGTGCTACTGCTATGTTTTCCAAGAGATTGTTGGATAAAATAGGGGAGTAGAAGCGAGTCACAAATCCAGCGGTGGTTGCGCATTTTGTGTGCCCAACATTTAGCAATAGTTCCAAAATCATCAGAGACTGATTTGGCTTTTGTTATGAAATTTTCGCAAGCAATTGTGAGTTCTTTGTTGAAACTACTAGCCTTGTCGTCCGCGTCGCGGTGAGTTTTCCTTGTCGTGTTTTCTTTGGTGGCCGTAAGATTGAGCGCCTCAATGCACATGCTCGTCGTCAGACAATCCGCCCCATGGTACCAAATATTTTCTGCGTCTTTTGATTCATGATAAAAAGCTTCTTTTTTCCAACGGCCTTTTTCTTGTGTTTTGATAATAAACAATATCGCTTTTGATGTTTTTGTAGTGTCGTCGCCAAAATAGTGGAGAGCGGACAGCGCAAGAGCGGTCATGAGTGGCGTTCCCCACGAACCGTTCTTGTGCTGGAGTTTCTTTATTTTTACAATAAACTCTTTCTGTTTCTTGCCTTGGTAGGCTCTCGAAATAAAGTAAAAAATTGTTATTGGCGAAAGATAGTATTTTGAAAATACATTGTTGTCGTCCAATATTTTTTCGAAATATTTTGTGAGTTTGTCCAACTTGATACCAAGAAGTTTTAGCATGTAGCCGATGTTGGCGTTTACCGCAATATCACAATCATCCCAACGTCGGTCTTTCTTGTAGTTTGTGACCCAAGTATTGTAGGGGCCACCAGGATTTCTCTCTGACGCAATTAGTGTGTGAACAAGTGAAGCTAGTAATTCTCCACCTATTGCCTCAGGTCGCCAAAGTTTTATTGAAGCAAAAGCCAGCGCTGTGTCGTCTAGGTCTGGAGGTAGTGTGTTGCGCAAAGGTTCTGATTTCTCCCAATAATTCCACGCACAATATGCGTTTTCTTTTTCAGATAAAAGGTAGTCGACTCCCTTGTTGGCAACTTTACGGATTGGTGTTGCCTCAACGAAGGAGCATTTTAATAATGATGAAAGGCTTAGGAGTATTAAAGATGTTGTAAATGGAGTCGGAGAAATATGTTCTTTGCCGTCTTCGGTAAATGATATTCCTTCAAATTTTCCGCGTACTCGCTGTTCGTTTTCAAGGTATGTCCATCCTGATTGGATGCTGGTTCTGATTTTGTTTTTCAGGGATTTGTCCATTGTTTTGTTTGGGTAAAAGAATAGTAAAAGTTGCGCCATTTCCAATTTCGCTCGCGCAAGAAATTGAGCCACCAAAATGTTCTTCAATAATATCTTTTGATGTGGAAAGTCCGATGCCAAGACCACTGTCTTTTGTTGAGAAGAATGGATTGAATATTTTACCTGCCGTCTCGGGGTCTATTCCAGATCCATTGTCAGTAATACTACAGGCGACGTTATCAGCAGAATTCGTCAGCTGAATTACAACAACATACTTGCGACTAGAATGTTTCTCTTGTACGCATGAGTCAATTGCATTACAAATCAGATTTGTGATTACTTGGTTGAACTTGAGCGGGTTGCCATGGTATGTAATGTTTTCTGGGTCATTAAAAGTGATTGCAACATTCGATTTCTCAGCTCTGTAATGTGTAAGCCTGATTGCGTCCTGGATTTCTTCATTGAGAATAAAATGACACCGTAAGTCTTCGGATTTGATTTGTTTTCTAACTGCAGTCATTAGTTTTTCCATGCGTTGTGTTGCCTGAATTGCAGTTTCGAGAGAAGCTACAGCCTCGCTATTTTCTACGGAGCCTTTTTGTTTTTCCGAAAGTCTTGTGACAGAAAGTGAAACTGCGGTAAGTGGATTGAGTAAGTCATGGAATATTCCGCTTGAGAGTTTGCCAAATTCAGCAAAACGATATAGTTCACGCATGCGTTCACGTTCAGATTCATACAGAGCTTTTGTCCGTGCCTCGACAAGAACTTCCAAATTGTCGCGCTCTTCCTTGAGTGCCAACTCTGAAGCACGAGCACGTACAAGCGATTTCTCCATTTCTTTGTTGGACATACGAGACAGGAGCGCAGTTAGCCCAATCATAATTCCGTAGCCGATAATGTCATGTATTTCAATTGCCTCCTTTTTCCAAGCCGGCAAGATTTGTGTCGCGTGCTCATGAAGACCAAAAACTAAGATGAGTAAACAAGAAATCAGGGCAATAACAAATCCAAACCTACTGCTGATGACAATGCTTGCAATCGTCACGACGAGCCCATACGCAAGTAGCCCCATCGGTAGGCTTGCACCCCAAGTGTAGCTTGTGTATGAGATAGAGCTGAGAAGAATGGCAATGAATATGTACCCGGCAATTCGGTGGTGTTTTTTCCGGACTGTCACATACAGTCCAATAAATAACAGTAATATTGTCGTGTAAATTGGAATTGGCACACCATGATATTTTTCTCCCAATTTTATATATTGAATTACCAATCCTATTTCAAAAATTGCCGTAACAGCAGTAATAAAAAACAGGATTAACGTGAGTATTCGTTCGGCGCGTTTGTCGTCTTCTCGAACTGATTTTGGTTCCAGAAAATGAACATAGAAATAATGAGCACTTCTCACATACCACCCTTGGCAGGCAATGATAATTGATTTTGTGCTCTGTAGAAAAATACTCATTATTTCTTTATCTTAACACTACAGTATTTAACTCCACCAAGGTTCGAATTCTCCGGCATTGAGCGAGAGATTTCTCACAGCTTCTTCATTGCGTACTTCTTTCGACGATAGGATTTTTTCTATGATTTTAGCCATATAGAATAAGGATTAATTACTAAGAAAGCAAATGCATCGACTACTTACCTTGCTTCATTTTTAGTATCTCAGATCGACATGAAGCCATGATAAATTTTTCTTAAATTATTTTGCCTCGAGCATGTATCCACGACCTGGAATAGTGTGAATAAGTTCGGTTTTTCCGCGTCGAATTTTTTTTCTAATATTGAAAATATGGGCTTCAATTGTATTTGAAAATGGATCACTTTCCATATTCCAAACATGTTCCATGATCGTCCCGCGCGATACAATGCGCCCTTCATTTCGTGCTAAATATTCGAGCAAAGAATACTCTTTTCTGGTGAGATAAATTTCTTTATCACCGCGAGTAACACGCTGTCGATTGGCATCAATTGTAATATTCTTGATCCGCAAAATAGGGGATTCAATAATTTTTGGTCGACGCAAGAGCGCATTGATTCTGGTGATAATTTCTTCGAATGAAAATGGTTTTGTCACATAATCGTCGGCGCCATGGTTCAAAAGCGTCACTTTGTCAGCGATTTCACTTCGAACAGTAATCATCAGAATTGGTATTGTTTTGCCACTTTCACGTATTTCATGGCAAATACGCAGGCCGTCTTTGCCTGGGAGCATATAATCCAGAATGACTATGTCGTACTCATTTGTCCGAGCTAGAAATGATCCAAGTACTCCGTCATCAACCGCATCGACGGCAAAACAAGCCGATTTTAAGTATGACGTAAGCAATTTGCTAATATCCTGGTCGTCTTCAATAATTAATATTCTCATATTTTCGAATTATAAATCCCCAAAAATTCAGGTAAACGGTGCCATGGGGAAAAGAATTTAGAAAACCTTCATAAATTCTTTATTTTGGTGATTTTTTTACTAAAATTAACGATTTTTTGAGTAAAAAAAGCTAGAGGAGAGGAATTGTCCACAGGTTGCCCTTTTTTAACCCGTAAAAATGCCAAAATATGTTACAATTACAATGTTATTTCAAGAAAGTACATGACATTTTTACGACGTATTTTCGGGCAACGTAACAGAGGTCTTTCTCTGTGGAATTTTTTGTTGCCAATTCTTTTTATTTTTGTATCTTTCTCAACTCTTTTTCCGACAAACTATGCGCTCGCTGTTGCGGGTGTTCCAAAGATCATAAATCATCAAGGTCGCTTGCTCGATGCGTCTGGAAACCTACTTGGTGGGTCAGGTACGAACTACTGTTTCAAATTTTCTCTCTACGACAATGCGACTGTTGGCAGTGGTAGCAAAGTCTGGCCAACTGGCTCGCCTTCGAAGATGACAGCGAGTGTTAAAAACGGCGTTTTTAATGTTGGCATTGGCGATACGAGTGCTGGTGGGGACACTCTTGATTTTGATTTTGCTTCGACGGATGAAGTTTATTTGAACATTGAAGTCGCAAATTCTTCAGGCGGATCTTGTGCCGCGGTGAGTTCATTTGAAAATCTTTCTCCACGCCAACGCGTGACGTCATCTGGCTACGCAGTCAATGCGAGTACCGTTGGGGGATTCACTCCTTCGCAAAGTCCAACAGGCAGCAATATCCCTGTTCTCACAGCAGGGAACTTGAACCTCGCAGGCTCAGTGAACTCAGGCGCGCTCGTTCTCACTGCCGGCGGGAGCATAACTCCTGCTTCGGCTGGTGCAATCACCATCGGAAGCTCTTCGCTCACAGCTCTCACTGTCACGACTGATGGAACAGGCGATGCTGAAGTTGTTTTGCCGACCGGCTCAATCAGCGGCACGGAAATTCTTGATAGCAGCATAGTTCTAGGCACTGATACTTCTGGCAATTACGTTGCGAGTGCAACTGCAAACAGTGGCCTAGTCATGACTGGTACTCAGGGTGGCTCACTCGGTATTTTGCTTCCAACCGCTACAGATGCCCTGTCTTCAACAACTTCATCTGGTTCTGGACTAGAAACACTTGCTGCTGGACTTGGGCTATTGCAGGGTTGTTCGAATAATCAAATTTTGAAATGGGATGAAGGGACTGATGTCTGGTCATGTGCGACAGATGCAACTGGTGGTGGATCAGGAAATAGTTTTGAAACAATCACTACGCCTTCTGGCACAAGCCCAGTTGCTGATTCTTCGACCGACACGCTTTCCATCACGGTTACCGGTAGCAATATCACAATTACTGGAAATTCAGCGACTGATGCAATTGCTTTTGATCTTTTGGAATCCACCCTTGCTGGCGCCGGTATTGTGGCAAACGGTGACGCGCTAGATATTTCTGCTGGACTTGGTATCTCAACTTCTGGCGATGCTGTTGGTCTCGACGAATCAGCATCGCTTTCTGGCGACCACACGCTCTCGGCCGATACGGAAAAGTTTGGCGCGAGCGGGATGATTTTTGAAGGCTCATCGGCAGACGCAATTGAAACATTTGTGGCTTTTACAAATCCAACAGGATCTGACAAAACAATTACTTTTGCAAATCTTTCCGGAACAGTTGCGCTCGATGCAAACAAACTTTCTTTCTTCGCTGCGACTTCATCGTCTGAACTCGGTGGTGTCATTTCTGACGAGACGGGAAGTGGTGGTGCACTCGTTTTTGCCAATTCACCATCTCTTACAACTCCTAACATTGGCGCGGCGACTGCAACTTCGATCAATGGACTTACTATTTCTTCTTCAACCGGCACACTCGCCATTGCTAATGGGTCAACGCTTGCAACTTCCGGCGCCAACTCTCTTACTCTCACAACAACTGGAGCAACTAACGTCACGTTGCCAACAACAGGAACACTCGCAACTTTGGCAGGGAGTGAAGCTCTAACAAATAAAACAATTGGAAATACAAACACTGTTACTCTCAAAGATACTTTGTTTACAATTCAAGACGATGGCGACGCGAGTAAGCTTGTGGCATTTCAACTTTCCGGTTTAACTACTGCAACAACAAGAACATTTACTGCACCCAATGTTTCTGGCACGCTTATCACTTCAGGCAACCTCACCGACATCACTGGCCTCACTGATTCCCAAGTGTCTGACACCCTCACTGCCTCTATCTTCATCGGTTCAGGTTCAACCACCAACGCTGTTGACCTTGGTACTGCAGAAATTGCTGGCACACTCGCAGTTGGCAATGGTGGCACAGGAGCAACAACGCTCACTGGCCTTCTCCTTGGCAATGGCACCTCAGCTGTCTCTACCGTGACAACGTCCGCTGGAATTTCCGGTGCACTTTCAGACGAAACAGGAAGTGGTGGTGCACTCGTGTTTGCTAACGGCCCAACAATTACAAACCCATCAATCGCAGCACTCGCCAACCTCACCTCAAATGGATTTGTGAAAACGTCCGGTGGCAATGGCACACTTTCAATTGATACTTCGACATACTTAACTGCAGAAGCTGACACGCTTTCTTCAGTTACTGGTCGTGGTGCAACAACCGCAACTGCGTCATCATTCACTGGGGGAGCGACCATTGCTGGTCTCACCGTCAACAATGCAACTTCCACTGATGACCAAGTTGTTGTTTCAATTACTTCAGGTGGCAGTGTCGCTCGATTCACTGGCACACTCACGAACGCTGATCTCACCGGCAACAAAACATACACACTCCCAAATGCATCAGGCACCGTTATCACTTCAGGCAACCTCACCGACATCACTGGTCTCACTGATTCTCAAGTGTCTGACACCCTCACTGCCTCAATCTTCATCGGCTCTGGCTCAACCACAAACGCTGTTGATCTTGGTACCGCAGAAATTGCCGGGGACTTGCCACTTGGTACAAATACTTCTGGTGATTACGTTGCAAGCGCAACTGCAAACTCGGGTCTCATTATGACTGGAACAGAAGGCGGCTCTCTTGGTATAAAGTTGACAACATCCGGAACTACTGGATCGACTTCCTCAAATTCTGGTCTCGAAGTTGGCTCAGCTGGTGTGACATTGCTCAAAGGTTGTGCGGATAATGAATTATTAAAATATACAGATGCGGGTGGCTGGGCTTGTGCGACCGATACAACGGGTGGTGGTACAGGGACATTGGATGATGCATACAACAATGGTGGAACAGTTACTGTAGATGCATATGATTTATTACTCAATTTAAATAATGCTACAAACGATTATAAATTTACAATTGATAATACAACTACCGGTGATATCGCAACAGGATTTGCAATTACTTCAACTGGGGCTGGTTCGACAATTGCGACGGCAGTTGATCTTTCTGCTTCAGCAATTGGGACAGCGCTCGCACTCGGTTCAAACGATGTCACCGTTGGTGGAGTAACAATTTCTTCGACAGAGTTTGCGCGTCTCGATGGAAAAGACGCAGCACTCGTTGATACAAACGATGCAGTCGTAACTGCTATCACTGGCACCGGCGCACTCGGTGCGGGATCAATCACCTCAGGATTCGGCGCAATCGACGTTGGTGCAGACAACATCACGACAACTGGTGTCGTCAACACTGACACGCTCACCTTAACCAACACTGGTACCATC
>JBDKLD010000028.1:0-8904 GCA_039795715.1 Candidatus Parcubacteria bacterium
TTTTCGCATCTCTCGCACGCGCACTTACTTTTCAATATTTCTTTTTTAAAGTATGATGTTTATGTAAAAAGGTTTTCCTTTTTACTTGTTCTTTATACCTTTGTTTTTCGCCAAACGCGAAGATCAGAGAATACAAATGGGTTCGTATAACTGCAGAAATGCAGCGCGGATCAAGAGCTCAACGTTCAGAATATATTTATTAAAGTATAATGTGGCGCAATGCTCGAGCCTCGCCAAGGCGGGGTTATGGGCAACAAGGTCCAGACCACGATTTTGAGGTTCGATTCCTCAATTGCTCTCTTCATATTTACTTCATACTCCAAGAGCTACAATGCTTTTGTATGAATACAACAAAGAATATTAAAATCAAAGCCATATCCTACTTTGCGCTTTCTCTAGCTATCGCTGCGGTTATGTATGCTCAAGCTGCAGTACCAGCCACACATGCGAAATCAGCTGTTAGTATTACTCATACTGTCGCTAGTGCCACTGTCGCCCCCATCGCAACCGAACCTACCGTCGGATTTACTGATGGCACCTACACTGCTACTGGTGACTACTATGTTCCAGGTGGTAGTGAGCAAATAAATGTTACCCTCACGCTTCAGAGCGGCGTAATTACAAATACAAGCGCCACAGCCGATGCTAGTCGTCGTGATTCTCGCAGATACCAGGACGCATTTATTTCGAAATATAAAAATCGTGTAATCGGCAAACGAATTGACCAGCTTTCTCTATCAAAGGTCTCTGGCGCCTCGCTCACTACGAAAGGTTTCAATCTTGCACTCGCAAAAATCAAAGCAGAAGCAAAATCGTAATATCGAAATCATTATATGACAAAAAGTTTTTCTTTTGATGCCATTGGTACTATGTGGCAGATTAATATAGAAATAGAAAAGGATATTACTCTGACTGAACTTGAGAAAAAAATTGCCGATCGGATAAGTATTTTTGACAAAGATTACTCACGGTTCAGGAATGATTCTCTGGTTTTTGCTATGAGTCAGAAAATTGGAATGTATGATTTACCAAAAGATGCCAAACCTATGTTTGATCTTTATAAAAAATTATACAAAATAACAGACGGCGCATTTACCCCACTTATCGGCGACACGCTCATCGACGCAGGCTACGACGCTAACTATTCACTCAAGCCTGGTGTCGTAAAGGCCCCGTATTCATGGCAAGAAGCAATTGAGTATGATTATCCAAGTCTTAAAATAAAAAAACCAACTATGCTCGATCTTGGTGGATTGGGAAAAGGTTATTTGGTAGATATTATTTCTGATCTAATAAAATCAGAATCACTCAATTCTTTTACGATTGATGCCGGTGGAGATATATACACACACAATAGGGAAATAACAATTGGGTTGCAACACCCAGAGCAGAAAGATGAAGTAATTGGTTCGATAAAAATTAATAACACTAGTCTGTGCGGTTCTGCTGGTAGCTATAGAACTTGGGCAGACTATCATCACATTATCAATCCCCATACTTTGCATTCACCGAAACACATATTGGCAACATGGGTAAAGGCCTCAAGTACGTTGGTTGCAGACGCTATGGCAACCTGCCTTTTCTTGGTCGATAGTGCTACACTAAGAGCATATTTTGATTTTGAGTTTCTATTAGTCGCCGATGATTTTTCCGTGGAAAAATCAGACAATTTTAAAGCTGATATTTTTACCGCATGAAAACTATAGACACATTTCTCAATAGTATAACTATGTACCGTCTGGTTTTGTTTAGCCTGGCGCTACTTGCTTTTGTAGCGATTATTCTCGGATTTTTCGGGGTGATTGCTTTTGGCGGTATTGCTTTGATTGTGTCGCTCGTAGTGATTTTATTCTCTTCGTTCATCGCCAACACTTTATTCGCAAAGATTTGGAAAGCACCAGCAAATGTTGAATCAGTTTGGATCACAGGATATATTTTATTTTTCTTACTTGAGCCACTCATGACTGTTGACGGTGTGCTGACCTTGGTTGCCGCAAGTATTATTGCAATGCTGTCAAAATATATTTTTGCAATTGGCAAGCGCCACCTCTTCAATCCAGCCGCTGTTGCCGCACTCGTGCTTAGTCTCTCAGGAAGCGGTGCTGTTGTCTGGTGGGTAGCAACACCTATTCTCAGTGTCGTGACGTTGGTGGTCGGACTGATGATTGTCCGCAAAATTCGCCGATTTAAAATGTTCATGATATTTGTTTTGGTCGCGATTGTGACACTGGTATTTACATATTTGCTACCTGGCGGACTTACGCCCATGTCATTCATCGGAGAAATTCTTTTTTCTTGGCCGATTATTTTCTTTGCCACGATCATGCTGACTGAACCACTGACGACACCGCCAACGACATTTACTCAAGGTATTTACGCGGCGATCGTCGGGTTGTTTTTCTCTTCGCAGTTGCACCTAGGTGCGGTGTACGCGACACCAGAATTTGCGCTCATTGTCGGTAATATTTATTCGTATATTGTCAGTTCAAAGCAAAAACTTTTACTCAAGCTAGTCGAGATAAAACAGATTTCAGCTACGATTTTTGACCTCACGTTTGATTCAAATATTCGATTGAGATTCAACCCTGGGCAATATCTTGAGTGGACATTGCCACATCAAAAACCAGACAGCAGGGGAAATAGACGATATTTCACCGTGGCGTCTTCGCCAACAGAAAAAGATATTCATGTAGCTGTTCGTGTTGCCCCAAAGCAGAGCAGTTCGTTCAAGACAAGTATGTTGCACATGCACATCGGTGATACGATGGTTGCTTCGCATCTGATGGGGGATTTTGTATTGCCGGCAGATGTCAGTAAAAAGTTGGTATTTATTGCTGGCGGTATTGGTGTGACGCCTTTTCGAAGCATGATTAAGTATTTGGCAGATAAAAAAGAAAAAAGAGATATTGTGCTTTTCTACCAAACTGCAAAAGAAGAAGACCTAGCATTTAGGGATTTTTTTGAAATTGTAAAAGAGGCAGTCGGCATAAAAACTGTGTATGTCGTGACCGAGCCTGATACTAGGTGGCAAGGAATGACAGGTCGTTTGACGGAGAAAATGATTAAAGGTTCTTTGCCCGATTATGACGAAAGAATTTTTTTCCTATCTGGGCCAAATCCCATGGTACAGAGTTACAAAAAATTGCTTCTGTCGCTTGGTATTCAGAAAATAAATATTAAGACTGACTATTTTCCGGGGTTTTAGTTGGTTGCCAAAAGCGCCATAGAAAGCTATAAATAAGAGCACAGGGCGATTAGTTTAGTGGTAGAACGAAGGTCTCCAAAACCTTTGGTGGGGGTTCGATTCCTCCATCGCCCGCATTATTTCATTTTTATCCAACTGATTTCTTTGTTGCTTTTAAACCAGGTCATTTGTCGCATTGCATATTGATAGATTTTATCGACGAGCGTTTTGATGAGTTCAGCCTCGCCAATTTTTCCCTGCAAGTACATAGTGCAGTAGCGATACTCAAGACCAAGTTCACCAAGTCTTTTCCAGCTTACACCTTTTTTGTGAAGATTGGCGACTTCGTCGAGCATTCCTAGATAAAGACGTTTTTGCAAACGCTCAACAATTTTCTTGCGGAGTGATTCCCGATCTGTCTCAATGCCCATCCAAACAATATCGTAAGGCAATTTTTTGCTTTTGGTTTTGACGGTTGGAACGGCACCTAGCTTTTTGGCGATTTCAATTGCGCGAATGAGTCTGACTTTATTATTCTGATCGATTGTTTTAGCGCGTTTCGGATCAAGTTTTCTCAGCACTTCAAAAAGTTTCTCGTTGGATTGCAGAGCAAGTTTTTTTCGCAATGCTTCATTTGGTGGGACATTTGGTAAAGGCCATTTTCCAAAAAGTGCATCAATATAAAAACCGGTTCCGCCGACAATGATTGGGGTTTTGCCTCTGGCAAGAATATCAATAATGTGTTTTTCAGCTTCGGCTTTAAAATCATGTGCAGTGTATGTTTGTTTTGGCGAAACAACATCGAGCATATAGTGAGGCACACCCTTCATTTCTTTTTCTGTGACTTTGCCAGAACCAATATCAAGGCCTTTATAAACCTGTCGAGAGTCCGCAGAAATTATTTCACCATTAACCTTTTTTGCTAGGCCGATTGAATAAGCTGTTTTGCCAACAGCAGTTGGGCCGACGATGACAAAAACAACTTTTTTCTTTTTCGTATCCGTGGTTTTCATAGTGCCCAGGAGAAGACTTGAACTTCCATGGGATTGCTCCCGCTACGACCTGAACGTAGTGCGTCTACCAATTTCGCCACCTGGGCAGGTGATGCTACTTTTTGAAAAACTTGTGTTTGTTTTTTTGCAAGTAATCCATTGTCTCCTTGTTGAACATTTGTGCAAACGAGGAGATATCTTTTATTTTGCTTTGTTTTCGGTCAATAAAATCATCAATACTCACATTTCTTTTTATCCAATGATCTTGTTCAGATAGTATCACTACAAAAATTGGTTCTAATTTTTCTATAATATAAACAAATTTACTTTCTGCGTCGGTCCGTTTTTCGTATTTTGATATTGTAGACCACATATCTTCTAGATGCGGAAATTGTTTTTGAAGTTTTTGAAAAGATTTATGCTCCTTTGCACTTTTGACTTTTTTCGGAGTATTTTTATAAATTGAAACATCCCCAGCATATACCTCTACTAAATCATGTACCAATGCGTATTTGAGAATTTTTGAAATTTTTAGCTTTAGCTTATATTTCTCAACAATAAACCAGCAAAGCATTGCTACTCTATATGAATGTTCAATGTCGTTGTCGGATTCCTTTGAGTTGTGTATTGAGCTTAGGTCACGATAAACACCATTATATTTTTTCAATAATTTTTGAAAATTTAGAATATCTAGCAACTTCTTCATATTGTGCCGGAGAGAGGACTCGAACCTCCACAGTGTTGCCACCAATCGATTTTGAGTCGATCGCGTATAACCAATTTCGCCACTCCGGCCTAATCACTGCTACTCAAAGCAATGTTCGCATACTACCAGTTTTGGAGACTTTTTTCTAGTTTATACACATTATTTACACACAATTTAAACAAAATTAACCAAATATTCATGTGGCTGTTGCAAGAAAAATACTATATACTATTCCCATGCAAACAGGCACAAATTCAGTATTCTTCATTGAGGTTGATAAAATTTTACCAAATCCGTACCAACCACGACGTGAATTTGACCAAGCACCTCTGATGGATTTGGCTGATTCAATTCGTCAATACGGCCTGCTACAGCCGCTCACCGTTTCGCGCAACGAAAGAGAAACAGATAGCGGACTTGTGACGACATACGAGCTCATTGCGGGCGAGCGCCGTTTGCGTGCCTCTAAACTTGCCGGTATCCGTGAGGTGCCATGCATCATCCGTATCGGTGACACGCCGATGACTAAGCTCGAGCTCGCAATTATCGAAAACGTCCAACGCGAAGATCTCAACGCTGTCGAGCGTGCCCGTGCCTTTCATCGTCTCGCTGACGAATTCAAATTTAACTTTGTACAAATCGGAAAAAAAGTTGGCAAGAGTCGAGAGTATGTGTCCAACACAGTTCGTATCCTCATGTTGCCACAAGATATTCTCAACGCTCTTTCTGAAGGTAAAATTTCCGAAGGCCACACACGACCACTTATGATGCTCAACGACCGTCCAGAAGAGCAACTCGTTTTGTTCAAGGAAATTATGGTCAGACGTATTTCTGTACGTGAAGCCGAAAGAATCGCACGTAAGATTGCTTTCGATAAAGCTCGCAAAAAGGAGCTTTTGCCTGACCCAGAGATTATTGAAATAGAGGAGCGTTTTCAGGACGCACTTGGTACTCGTGTACATATAGAAACAAAAGATGTTGGTGGAAAAATCATGATCGATTTCTTCTCGCCAGAAGACCTGCACAATATATTAAGCATGTTCAAGCCAACTGACGGTCCAAGAAACAGAACAGAAATGCTTGAGCGCTTCGTGGCCACAAACCCTGAAGCTATTTTGATAAGTGGAGAAACTGCGGCTGCTGATGTGCCGTTTGAACCTATGGATGACCGCTCCGAAGAAGAAATAAAAAATGCCGAAGAAGAAAAAGAAACTGAACTTTACAGTTTAAAAGATTTTTCTATCTAAAAATACTCCGGTAGCTACTTTGCCGTTTTAAACCTATTCCAAATGTATTTATTCAAAAGGGAGTGGTCATCGACATACGTCTTGATGTGTTTGCGGGCGAGTGTGGTCTTGGAGTAATCAAGCCACTTGGATGTTGGGTGCGCATCATTTTTAACAATGATCTCAACAATATCATTTATTTTGAGCTTGGTAGAAAGTGGAACCATTTTGCCATTTACTTTTGCACCCGAAACATGGTTGCCAATATCAGAGTGAACGGCGTAAGCAAAATCAATTGGGCTCGCATCTTCTGGTAAATCCAAAACATCACCTTCAGGTGTGAATACGAAAATGCGATCTTTGAAGAAATCCATTTTGAGATTTTGTAAAAAGGCGCCGGATTCGTGAACAGCGCGCGCGAGTTCACGGAACTCATCAACCCACGCAAATTTGCCTGATGTTCTGGAAGTTCTGCCATCTTCGCTTGCTTCTTTGTAGGCAAAGTGTGATGCGATACCGTACTCGGCGATGCCGTGCATTTCAGGCGTACGAATCTGGATTTCGACAATGCCACCGTCACCGGTGAAAATCGTAGTGTGGAGTGATTGGTAGCCATTGAGCTTTGGTAAAGCTATGTAGTCTTTGATGCGATCTGGCAGTGGCTTCCAAAACATGTGGACGAGGCCGAGTGTGCGGTAGCATTCTTCTACCGTCGGCACAATGACACGCAGTGCCATGATGTCATAAATTTTCTCTGGATCATGTTTGTAACGCTGTAGTTTTTTCCAAAGAGAAAACTTGTGTTTGATGCGGTGGCTCATTTTAATAACCTTTACACCTTGTCTCGAAAGTTCTCGCTCAAGTGATGATTGCACCGAAGCGATGTGTTGCTCAGAAACTTCTTTTTTACCTTCCATAAATTTTTCAATTTCCTCATACTCTTTTGGATAGGCAAAAGGGAAAGCGGCGTCTTCTAGTTCGCCTTTGAGTTTGCCGATACCGAGGCGGTGGGCGAGTGGGGCGTAGATTTCTATGGACTCGAGCGCAATGCGCTTTTGCTTTTCTTTAGGCACATACTGTAGCGTTTGCAAATTATGAAGCCTGTCTGCGAGTTTGATCATGAGTACACGAAAGTCAGCTGCCATGGCAACAAAAAATTTACGCAAAGATTCGGCGTGGCGCTCGCGTCCGCGATACTTCACTTTGCCGAGTTTCGTCACACCCTCAACAAGAAAAAAAATATCTTCACCAAATTCTTTCTTTATCTCGTCTTCAGTTGCTTTGCCATCTTCTATGGTGTCATGCAGAAGTCCTGCTGCGATAGTTGTTGAGTCCATACCGTACCGCGCGAGGTTTTTAGCGGTGGCGACAACGTGGATGAAGTAGGGATCGCCTGAGGCACGGAGCTGTCCTTCGTGTGCTTGGCGAGAGAAAATATATGCTTTTTCGATAAGCGCAATATCAGCCTCCGTCGGCTTGTATCCTTCAATAAGATCAGCTATTTCCTCTGGGTTGCTCGTTGCTTCCATTTTGCAATTATCGCACAAGCTCTTTATTTACGTTGTATTGACAAAAAATGTATTATATGTAAAATAGAGATAGATATAAAACTCATAAAAAATGAAAAAGCATGATTGGTTTATTCCGACACTTATTGCAACTTTCATCTTGCAATTCGTCGGCTTTGCCAGTGGGCAAAGTAGAAGCAGTGGAAAGGACTTCAAAAATATAGCTTTCCAGTACGATGTGTTTGCGACAGGTGGATTTTTTAATCCAAGCACTGAAACACAAACGATAAATTGGAATCCGGGATTCAAGAGGTACCTAGGTTCAAGAATGGATGAAGGTGGGTTTATGTATTTGGGTCTCGACTATAATTCGAAGCTTTGGTTCAAATACTTAGATACACTCGGCGCACAAAGAAGTATAACTACTTCCAGCGCGGGAATAAGCACAGGTCTCGCAATCCAAAGTAATCTTTCAAAAATGTTTGCTGGGTCATGTATTAAAGTAGTATTTGCCACGCCGATTGAAAATACTCGACAATGCAAATTTATTTTTGGAACAATGTTACAGCTCAACATTAACTTTCCGGCATTCAATAATTATTTTGAGGAAGCTAATTTACTGAGTATACTGTTAGAAATCGGCGCCGTTGCACTCAATCACAATGTGCCTGGCGTAAATCCCACGATTTGGACGGAGAGAGTCGGTGTTGGCATTGCGTACAAAGTTCCTAATAAAAAAAGAAGGTAGTAAAATAGTTTTTTGGTTTATGAAGTGAAAACGGGAGAAATATTTTCTTCCGTTTTATTTTTGCTCAATTTTCAGATTTCCAGTCGCTTTTAGTTTTTTATAATCAGTGCCACGCTTATTATTTTTCAAATAGGTAAAATAACCAGCCATAGCAATCATGAGAGAATTGTCAGTCGAAAGTTCACGTTCTGGGAAAAGTACTTTGCAGGATGGAAGTTTTTTTCCAGCTTCAGAAGTAAGTAATTCACGAAGCCTTCTATTTGCCGCAACTCCACCTCCAACAATAATGCTTTTGACTTTGTATTCAGTTGCTGCGCGAAGTGTTTTTTTGATCACGACATCAAGCGCGGCGTCTTCAAATGCTCGGGCAATGACTCTCTTGGTTTTGACATCAATTTCTTCTTTCCCGTTTTCTTTTTTGATATCACGTATTAGGTAAAGCACAGCAGTCTTAAGTCCTGAATAAGAAAAGTTAAAATCACCTGATGTGAGCATGGGACGAGGAAGTTCTATTTTTCTCTCGATAGATTCATTGTTGTC
>JBDKLD010000029.1:0-3157 GCA_039795715.1 Candidatus Parcubacteria bacterium
ATATTGAAGGCACGCTTTTCAGTAACGGTGTACTCAACGCCCATGTGCTTGCTACTATCAAACAGAATGAAGCTGAAGGAAAAGAGATCACTCTCTGGACCGATGGTAACCTGACCGAACTTCAAGCTTTGCTTGATGCAAACAAGATTACCTATCCACTCCGTGCAAAGCGAGACTTTGCCGGAGCAGTCGTCGAAATGGCGATTGATGATATGGATGAGCATAGTTTTTCAGCCTTAACCAAGGTCTATGCTGAGCGATTCATTCGCGCACAGGATCTTTAAACTTTGTTTCCTGGCAATATAAAAGCCGACCCTACTGGTCGGCTCTTTTTAATTGTGAGACTTTTTAATTTACCTCAGGCGTCAATTCACCTTTTGTGTACATCGCTATAATAATTTCGCCTTCCTGGCAAAACTGTTGAATGATCACTTCAGCTTTATGCATGAATTCTGTACGAAGTAACATTTCAGATATTGCCTGGAAATCATTTGCACTCTTAAGGAGATCTTTAGTTTCCCGAGAAAGCTTGTCGATGTCTGCAGTGTTGTCATCCATCGGATCACCATTGCGTATCTTTGCAATATTGGCTTCCATAAGAGCTTCAGTTCCATTGATGTAATGATTTAGGCCGGCTTGGTAATCCTTACTATGCTTTTCATTAAGTTGCTTTATCAGCTCAACATTGTCATCAAAGAGCTTAATACAAGCATCTCTATTTTTCTGCGCAATTGAGCGAAAGCGAGCATGGTAGATATCAGTATTGATACCTGGTTTACCGGTGCTTGCCTCGATGAAGGCATCTAAGCCAGCATCAATATTTTCAATGAATATTTTCTTGAGGGCTTCCATAGCCTGGTCTAAATTTTCTGTGTTTTTCATATTTAATTTTTAAGGCCATCTGGTTTTGTTATGGCCGGTTTAAGAGTTTAAATTTTTACAATTATACACCAAAAGTCTAAGAAAGTCAACAAACAAGCAAAAAGCCCCGATTTATCAGGACTTATGCTTCAATTTTTGTATATTCGCTACTCTTTATCTCGCATACTCCACAATCCTATTCTCTCGTATCAGCACAACGCGGATTTCACCAGGATATTTAAGATCAGCTTCAATCTTTTTGGCGATATCGCGAGCCAAGTCTTTAGCCTGCAAGTCGTTGATTTCGGCAGGGGAAACGAAGACGCGAATTTCGCGACCAGCGGAGAGTGCGTACGATTTCTCGATGCCAGGGAAACTTTTTGCCACAGCTTCGAGGTCGGCGAGACGTTTGAGATAGTTTTCAACTGTATCTCGTCGTGCGCCAGGTCGTCCACCAGAAATCATGTCGGCGGTCTGGACGATGACGGCTTCGATCGAAGCGTGCGGGTAGTCATCGTGGTGCGACTTCATGGCGTCAATCACGCGCGGATCAGCGCCGAACTTCTGCAAAATACGAATACCGATTTCGATGTGCGTACCTTGAACTTCATGGTCGAGTGCTTTACCAATGTCGTGAACAAGTGCGCCAGCTTTGGCGATTTGCACATCAGCGCCGAGCTCTTCTGCGAGCATACCAGCAACGTGTGTCATTTCAATTGAGTGTTGCAGAACATTTTGTCCGTAGCTTGTGCGGAAGTATAAGCGTCCGATAATTGCCACGAGTCGCGGATCAAAGTTGAAGATGCCACATTCGTATACAGCTTGCTCACCCTTTTCTTTAATTATTTTATTGATGTCGGCTTGCGCTTTCTCAACAATCTCCTCTATCTTTGCAGGTTGGATACGTCCATCCATAATCAAGTTTTCGAGCGCAACGCGAGCAATCTGGCGACGCACAGGGTCGTGAGCTGAGATAACTATTGTTCCGGGTGTGTCATCGACAATAAGTTCAACACCGGCAGCTTTTTCAAATGCGCGGATATTGCGACCTTCCTTGCCAATGATTTTTCCTTTGATTTCTTCGTTTGGAATGTTCACCGATGTTGTCATGAGCTCAGCTGCGACAGATCCAGAGAAACGCTGAATCACTGTGGCAAGAATATCTTTGGCACGGCGCTCCAGCTTTTCTTCGCTGTCAGTTTCGAGCTTCTGCATGCGGATGAGGAAATCTTCCGAAGACTTCTCCTCGATCTTTTTGAAAAGCGCATCACGAGCTTCGTCCACAGAAAGTCTTGCAACATGCGAAAGTTTCTCCATTTCTTCAGAGAGCATATTTTCAGCACGTTCTTTTATTTTCTTTATTTCCTCAGCTTTCTCTTTGATATTTTCCGATTCTTTGTCTATCTCAACCTGACGTGAATCGAGCAATTCTTCTTTCTTGATCAAACGATCTTCTTTCTTTTTCTCCTCTCCGTCTTTCTCGATTTCTCGAGCCTTCATCTCCTCTTCTTTGTCATTGGCTTTCTTTTTGGCTTCATCAACGATGCGGGTCGCCTCTTCTTTGGCGGAGAGCAGGAGTTGTTTGATCTCAATATCAACAGATCCTTTCTTGCCGAGCGCAATCACATAACGAAGGTAGTAGCCAATGGCAACTCCCGCAGCTCCTGCGGCGAGTATATACATTGCTATGTTCATAAAATTTTACAGTCCCGAACGCGCCAAAGTTTCACCGCGCATTTGCGGAGTGACATTTTCAAATTGTTGAGAAATGATGCCTACCATGGGAGAATTCTGGGACAAATTACATTTAATTACCATCTTTAAAATACCATCAAAAGACGAGGTATGCAACTGGCATATATTTATAAAAAACTAATATATATTTCAGTTTGTATTGCTATATATGGTAAATGAAGAACAAATACATAAAAAATATAGCCTTTATTGATGGTCAAAACCTCCATATTGGCACTCTGCAAAATAGATGGAAAGTTGATTTTTCAAAGTTTAGAATCTTTCTAAGAGACCAGTATTGTGTAGGCACTGCGTACTACTTTCTTGGCTATCTTTCAGATATCTCACAAGAAATAGGGAAAAACTTGCAAAGGTTTGGTTATATTGTTGTGTACAAACAACATGGTTTTTACATGAAAACAACAAAAAAGGGAAATGTCGACACGGATATTGTTTTTGAGATAATGAAGAATCTCATTGATAATCAAAATTTCGATAAAATTGTAGTAGTTTCAAATGATGGAGATTATAAAAAAGTTATTGATTACCTAATTACTAAGGA
>JBDKLD010000030.1:0-6707 GCA_039795715.1 Candidatus Parcubacteria bacterium
GTGTAAATAGAAATAAAATAAACGTAGCCATCTGGACCAATCGCAAAATCAACTGGACCATTAGGATTGTCACTCGAAAGCATGAGGTCACTCACACCGACAAAAGTATCACTCGCATTCACTTCCATAAGCTTCATCCAGTTTTGAGCAAAGTCGCCGAAGAAAAGTTTGTTGCTATAGCTCGCAGGATACACACCGCTCGTTGGGAAAACACCGACCGTAATACAGCCACCAGTAGTTGCGTCGTGAATGTAGCTATAGAACGGATTGATGTATCCTGTCGCTGTACAGCCATACGTTGTGGCATTGTTGCCCTCTCGACATGGCCAGCCGTAGTTACCGCCGGCAGTGACTTTGTTTACTTCTTCGTATGTATCCCAACCGACATCGCCAACATAGATTGCATTGGTACCGGGACGGAAAGCAAAACGAAAAGCATTGCGGAAGCCATAGGCATAGACTTTTGAACGGTTCGCATTCGGATTGCCATTGTAGTAAGGATTGTCGGTCGGTGCCGTACCGTCAGTGTTAATGCGAAGCAATTTACCATTCAAGCTGTCGAGGTTTTGTGCACGAAGTGCGCGTGGATCGACAGCATCAAAATTCGCTCCGTCACCAATTGTCGCATAGAGTTTGCCGTCCGCACCAAAGTGTAGTCCTCCCGCACTGTGCGACGAAGAGTCAGATGCGATACAGTCAGAACCCATAGGATATTGTTCACATGAAGGCGTTGTTGCATTACCGCCAATAGAACCAACAAGAACGACTTTTGTCGCTTCATTTGCCGTATCCCCACTAACTGTCAATCGCACGATGCGACCGGTTTTCGGTGCAGTGAGGTTTGCCCCCGGAGTATTTTCAAAAGTATATGAAAGATAGATGTAGTGATTGGTTGCAAAGTTTGGGTCGACAGCAATACCGATAAGTCCGCGATCAGCATATGTACTAATGTCAGTGAGTTGGACAAGTGGAGTAGGCAGGAGTGCGCCATTTTTAATAATGCGCACCGCACCAGCTTTTTCTGCCACAAATATTCTGGCATCTGGAGTGAAAGCCATGGCAGTCGGATACGAGAGGCCAGCGGCAATAGTTTCGGTAGCAAAGCCGGCAGGAAGAGCGGCTTCGGCTGTTCGCGGAACTAAGACAAGTCCGTTCAATGTGAAAAAGGCAATAAATGATATTGCTCCAATTGTTTTTATTGCATTAAAAAATTTCCTTTTTTTTACCATAAAAAAGTAACGCTTTGTGGCCCGTTATTTAGTAGAGAATATTCTAAACACATACTACATCTAATATACAAATGTGTCAAATAAATAAAAACAGCCCCTATTTGAGGCTGAGTTTTTCACGAATAAGTTCTTCCGCATATTCTTCTGGCTTTTTCTCTTCTTTTTCCCAATCAGGGGTTGCGCCAATCGTATCAGTAGTGAATTCATCTTTGGCTTTTTGGGTACCAACGAGAGCTGGCTCCTCAATAAGAACTTCAAAAAACTTTTTTGATTCTTTGAGTCTTTTGCCCAGAGCAGAAAGTTTTGCTTTTGAAACAACATAACCTTCCTCGCCTACGCGCTTCGGATGACTCTCTTCAAAATTCGCCGCCTGCGAACTAATGATCACCAGTGTAACTTCAGAAAGATTGGTACATTCTTCGAGCAAGGCTTCTATCACTGTTTCTGAGGTGACATAATTGACAACCATGAGCCGATCGATGGCATTTTGCTTTTTTTCATCATCGGTCTGTCCTGGAAATTTTGCATCCCAAACAAAGTCGCCAGCAGCCAAGATAACAAGGTCGAACACTATTCCTTGTTTGTAGAGACCGCTAATGTAGCTCTTGGTGTCGACATGGCTTTCAATACTAACAAGAGAAAAGTGAATATTCGGATTTTCGCCAAATATTAACTTGGCTTTTTCTAAATTCCTGATCGGAGCGTATATGGTATACCCTAGCAACATCAGGAGTTTTGCGATTGCGCTACCTATTCCACCAGTAGCTCCTGTGAGTAAGACATTTTTATTTTTCATAAGAGTTTTATTTTACCCTACGTTATCACGAATACCTAAAATAAAAAACCGCCCATATGAGCGGAGTCTTTCTACACTATCAGCGTTGTTAGTTTAAACCCATTGAGATGATACATTTCTTCGAGTGACCGTGTCTTGGGGAAATAGTGGCGACGAAATTGCTCAATTACGGGTCGATGCAACATTCCATCAAGAATTCTCGGATTCTGCTGGAAAAAGCTTCTTGCTGGTCTGTAACATTGAGAATTTGCACGCAGAAAACCTGACATGTTTTTGTAGACCTCAACCTCAAAGCATTTTATACGAACATCTCGATATGCGTAACCACGTTCGATCTCAAAAGTTAGTGAGAACTTTACATAGTAGTCTCCCCACATGCCCCACCGGCAAAATACTTGCGGGAATTGTCCGCTGACACCTTCCATTTCTTCACGAAAGTTGACGTACGTTAGCACTGGATGCAAATACAATCTTGCCATCGGGATCTGGTAGCGAAGCGAGAGCAAAAAAGAATCTCTGAGCTCGTGAAATCGTTTTGAGATAATGATGTGCTCATCATACACTAGTGCTGTCATGTTTCTAAAACCATAACTGTATTCTTTACCGTACTTGAAGAATTTGTTCTCAGCTCGATTCGGATCAAATAACGCAGTCAGGTATTTTACCTCTGGAATGTAGAGCTGTGCTTCTCCCCCATAGCTACGGAAACATATTGTATCTATCATACGTTTTTCTTCCGACCACCTTGGTGTATAGAATTGATGACGCCGAAACGTATCGGCAATTGCCTTCTCTATTACGGTAAATTGCGGTGCCATTATTCCAGTCGATGTAGATAGTATTTTCTGTGTGACATGTTTCGGCTTATTTTTTAATAATTTAAAGATCTTTTGTATCGTTAACATAGTCTTTTGTTTTAGTTTTTTTTAGACTACCGTAATCTAAGACAAAAAGCAAAAACACCGCCTTTCGGCGATGCTTTTGTATCTTTTTTTAGAGCAAGATATTTGGTAGTTCGCCAGATAGCTTATTTGCGAGCAGCAATGATTTCATCAGCGACATTCTTTGGCACAATATCGTAGCGGAGGAATTCCATATTGAATCCGGCGCGACCTTCGGTCATGGAGCGAAGCGAAGTCATGTAGCCGAACATTTCAGAAAGAGGAACGATTGCTTTGACCACTTGGTTCATACCACGAGTTTCCATGCCTTCGATAAGTCCGCGCTTTGCAGAAAGAGAGCCAGTGACATCACCCATGAATTTGTCTGGGGTGACAACTTCAACGCGCATCATTGGTTCGAGGATAACAGGCTTCGCGAGCTTACAAGCGTCTTGGATTGCCATAGAAGCAGCGATCTTGAAAGCCATTTCGTTCGAGTCAACTTCGTGGTACGAACCATCCCAAAGTTCAACGGAAACATTGACCATTTTGAAACCAGCGAGCACACCACGGTCGAGACCTTCGCGGAAACCTTTTTCAACCGGCGCAATGTATTCCTGAGGAATAGCACCACCCTTGATAGTATTGATGAATTCGAAACCTTCAGAGCGCTTGGTATTCTTTGGCAAATCTTCAGCGTCGATAGTCATATCCATTGGCTTAATTTTGATCTTGACGTGACCATAGTTACCGCGACCGCCAGTCTGCTTGATGTACTTACCTTCTACTTGAGAGTCACCGGTAATTGTTTCTCGGTATGCAACCTGTGGCTTGCCAGTGTTTGCTTCAACAGTAAACTCACGCTTCATGCGATCGACAATAATATCGAGGTGAAGTTCGCCCATGCCGGCAATAATAGTTTCGTTAGTTTCAGGATCAGTTGAAACTCGGAAAGTCGGATCTTCGTCAGCGAGACGAGAGAGCGCGATGCCCATTTTTTCTTGATCAGCTTTTGTTTTCGGTTCGATGCGCATAGAGATGACCGGTTCTGGGAAGACGATACGCTCGAGCATTATCGGGTGCTCCTCATCACAAAGTGTGTCGGAAGTTTTTGTATCCTTAAGACCGACAGCTGCCGCGATTTCGCCAGCGAAAACTTTTTTCACTTCTTCGCGATCGTTGGCATGCATGCGGACAATACGACCGATGCGTTCTTTGTTGCGAGTACGAGGATTGTAGATGTATGAACCAGCAGAAAGCGTACCGGAGTAGACGCGGAAGAAGATGAGCTGACCGACGAATGGATCAGTCGCGACTTTGAATGCGAGCGCGGAAAATGGATCAGTGTCATTTGCGCCACGCATTTCTTCAACATCAGTATCAGGATTGACGCCCATCATTGGTGGAATGTCGAGTGGAGATGGCAGGTAGTCGATGACAGCGTCGAGCACGAGCTGGACGCCCTTGTTCTTGAGCGCCGAGCCGGCGTAGACAGGGAAAATGTGGTTGCCAATGACCGCTTTGCGGAGAATTGCTTTCAGTGTTGCAAGATCAGGTTCCTTGCCGTCAAAGTATGCAGTCATAGCTGGTTCATCATGCTGGACGATCGCCTCGATAAGTTCGGCGCGATACTTTTCAACATCGGCTTTCATGTCTTCTGGAATGTCAGCACTTTCGATTATCTTGTCACCCATCGGACCATCGAAGTGATATGACTTGCGAGTGAGGAGATCGACAACACCTTCATGTTTCTCTTCGAGACCAATCGGTAGTTGCATACGAACAGCCGCTTTGTTGAGACGTTCGAGAATAGTCTTGAAAGAGTGTTCAAAAGAAGCACCAGTGCGATCGAGCTTGTTGATGAAACAGATGCGAGGCACTTTAGCTTCGTCGGCGTAGCGCCAGTTAGTTTCAGATTGAGGTTCAACGCCAGCCACGCCGTCAAAGACGACGACAGCGCCGTCGAGTACGCGAAGCGAGCGCTTCACTTCTACGGTAAAGTCGATGTGTCCAGGAGTATCGATGATGTTGAAGCGATGCTTTTTGTTTTTGTCGTTTGGAGCGTATGTTGGATTCCAGAAACAAGTGATAGCCGCGGAGGTAATGGTGATACCGCGCTCTTTTTCTTGCTCCATCCAGTCGGTCGTCGCCGCACCGTCGTGCACTTCACCAATTTTGTGTGACATGCCGGTGTAGTAGAGCACGCGTTCGGACGTAGTTGTCTTACCCGCATCGATGTGGGCAATGATTCCGAAATTTCTTACTTTCTCCAATGGGTAATCTCTTTCCATAAATGCTTTAAATTATGCGACCCGAAGGTCTCGCTTCAAAAAAATTGATAAAAAAATAGCGTCGCCGCTGATGGCAACACTATACGGTATTTGGGAAGTTTGTGCAAATAGTAGATGATAGTATTATTGAAAAACTCCCCACGCTAGACGATCTAAAGTTTCTCCTTGATATGTCTTATTCTTTTTATATATTTCCGGATCAAATTGTTCTCCGTAAAGACGTTCCCAAAGTCGTAACAAAAAGCCAAAGGTATAGGTTTTTTTTACTGATACTCGGACTAAATTATCTGGATCTCCAATTAATCGTGAGCACAGCACATTGACCTTCGAAATTCTCATTGGTTGAACTTTTTTTGAAGTTAGCTCGTTGAGTAATGCACCTAAGTTACTTTTTGTATCAATATGTCCTGATTGAGTAAAATCACGCACATCTCCATGGCATTGCATGTTGATAGGTCTCTTGTATTTCTTTTGCTTTTTCATGAGCTTAGTTTTTTCACAGCCTATTCCCTTTCGGACATAGTGTCAAATAAAAAAGCGACTCTGGTACAGTCGCTATGTCTTTCTCTGTTTTACCAAAACGATTTAGTAGTATTTCTCGCTTGAAGTAGTGTTTCCTCCTTTTTCTTTTCCCCACTATAGTAAAGTATTTTTGCTGTAGCTTTGCTAATCAACTCAATCGAATACTTTTCAAGTGAAAGTGCAACAAAACTATCTTCCATTTGCGAAAGTGTAATAGGCCATCCTTTACTGATATGTTTATCTCTCAGAAAAACGATGTTGTCTTTAGTTTCGTGCGAAAGCAAAAACTTAATAAAATGACTCAGTGCCACACTGAAAGATTCTTTGCACTCGGGTGGAATTTGACGACCCTTGAACATTTCCTGATGCATAATATCAACAGGCCTAAAGTGCAATGGCTCAATCTCAAAACCTTTGAGGCTGACATTGCATTCAAGATAGAATTTGTGGCGAAATAGTGCCACCAAAATATTTCTTTGTGATGTAGTCAATGCTTCCGCGATTGACTTGGGTATGTCCTTCAAAGAACTTACGACTATGATGTGTGTCTCCATGTTTCGATTTTTTCTTTACTTTAGCCCACAGGAAAAATTAGTCAAACAAAAATCCGCAAATTGCGGAATTTTGAAATAGTTTTAGAAATTTCTGTTTGTGAGATTTACCAAGCAAAGTGAGCGAAGGCCTTGTTTGACTCTGCCATCTTGTGAGTATCGTCGCGTTTCTTGATGGCAACACCTTCATTTTTTGAAGCGGCAATGAGTTCGTCAGCGAGCTTCTCTCCCATTGGGCGACCCTTGCCAGATCGAGCAGCATTGATGATCCAGCGCATAGCGAGCGCGCGCTTGCGTTCTTCGCGGACCTCACGAGGAACTTGGTAGTTGGCACCACCAATTCGGCGAGAGCGGACTTCCATAGCAGGGCCTGCGTTTCTGATAGCAGTATCGAAAACTTCGATAGGATCGAGCTTGGTCTTTTCTTTTATTACATC
>JBDKLD010000031.1:0-2960 GCA_039795715.1 Candidatus Parcubacteria bacterium
AATACTGCGGACTTGTCTGTCTTTGTCGTCCGTAGACTTGCGAGTATATATGAAAAACTTTTTGGTTTGATTATTCATAGAATTGTATTGGCAAACGACGAGCCACGCGGAGCGTGGAAAACCCTTTTGGATTCTGGATTCGGTGGGGGGAATGCATTAGTGTCGCGCCTTCGGCGCGACCCCGCTTTGTCTGTTTCTTCTGATTCCGAATTTTGGCGGTGTGTATTGAACGAAGTTCGAATGTATTTTGAATTGAATCCTGACGACCAATGATGCGCGCCTCGGACACGCTCGAGTACTCGCGTGTGCAAAAACCAAAAAATTTCCTTGCATTTTTCTCGCGCCTCCTCCCCCCACCCCTCCACCGCGAAGCGGAAAAAGAAATGGAAAGGAAATTTTTGGTTTTGCTTCGCCGTTTCAGACTACAAAATGAACATTGGTATTATATCACTTGTGGTTATTTAGGGTTGTTCATTTCTCCGTCCTCACGGCGACCGAGGCGCTTCCTCTCCGTGTTCTGTGATAGCTTGGAACTCTGTGCCTCCGACCGAGTTCAGTGGTAACTCTCAAAGCGGATTGTGCTAAGCACAAACAAATCTTATTGTGCTTGCCACCCGCCCTGTGCGCGCACAAATCCCCGCCGTTTTTAGGAGATATTATAAAACGGCGGGGATTGCTCCCTTTAGTGGTTTATCTTTCCGTCTGGGTCAATGTGCGTAATACAGAAAAATTGATCGCGTTGATATCCAAAAACACGAAAGAGGTCAGTTTGCTCGACACGGAAATGGAAGTAGTATTGTTCGACAATCTTTCTTGTTGATGAATTTTGATTGTGAATCAGGGTAAAGTTTTCACTATCTGGTTTTTCTGTCGTTACGCCATTTTTTCGTGGCAAGCTCGCGAACTGACCCCAAGTGAGTTTTTCTATATGTTGAAGTCTTTTAAGAAACTTTGTCGCTTCTTCTCTATCCAAGCACCAAAACGAATATTTTTTATCAAGTGAACAATCGCATATAGAAAAAATCACCTTGGATTCGGTGTATTGAAGATCAAATTTTGTAGGCGTTTCGAGTTCATCCATAGACAAGGTGCTCTACCTTGCCTATTTATTTAGCAATGGAGCGTAATATTCTTTTATAGCCTTGTGCGAAATGATCTGGCTCGCTGTTTTGTTGGCTTCTTTCCAAGGTGTGTGAGCGTGGGTAATATCTACCAACTTACTTGCAGAGTATCCACCAAAAGTCCCCCAAACTTTTTTTAGAATTTCTTTATCCTCATCAGATAGAGACGAGGTGTCTTTCTCAAAAATGATCGGATTGCTTTTATTAGATCGGAATTTTTTATAAACATCTGGAACAACTGGTCCATATGCCCAAGCCTCAATATTGTCTGAAAAAAGTGGTCTGCCAACTTTTGATAGATAATATGCTTGTGCAAAATAGAGCACCTTTTGGAGCTTTAGATTAGTTATGCCTTCCCGTTCTTTGTTGTCGCCTACAAATGCTTGCGAAGCAAGATAGATGAGATATTTGGCGACATTCTCGGCTGTATATGGTGATTTTATAGCTCGAGTGGTCATGAATAGATTATAGCACAATGCATCTTAAGCCTTCAACTGCAATTTCCCTCCAATTCTTTCAACTGAAAAATTTGTTTCCAAGTCGTCGAGCTGATTTAGAGTAAGACCGACGATGCTTTCGCTAGCGAAAGCCCAATTTAGTAATTGTGAAGACAAACTTTCAAACTCATCTTTTACTCTCAAATGTGCTCGTCCTTCCTCTCCGTCGGATTCTCTTTTGAGATGAAGAACAATGGAGTTTTCATTTTTGGTTTTGTTCACAATCTGGCAATTTTCTCTGTCCAAGAAAACTGCCGTTCCGCCGATTGATTGCGTTAGACCAGTAGATTTAAATAATTCTCGTACTCTCATAATTTATTTTTTTATGACAATTATTGAAGTTTGTAATTTTTCTGTTCCTCGTAGGTTTGAAATGTAAGACTTAGCTGAAGGACTTTTGCAGCTAAAACATAGGTATTCTTATTATAATCATCAAGAACAGAACCAAACGCTCTCTGAATTTCACCGATAAGGTCTTGTCGTTGGTTTGGCGATAATGAATATTTAATTTGCCCAGTAGCCTCATTATTTTCAACTGGTATTTGAATTAAACCTTTGGTGATGATAGTAAGAATATTGTTTTGGAACAGATCTTTTTGGAGAGTATTCTGTGCCGCAGCATATTGTGCGATATCGTAATGTGCTTGTTGTAGATTAAATGTTTCTGGCGTTGCTGTCCGCATTTCTTCCATAATTACTTTGTTGGCATTTTTTATTGCAACAACATCAAGGTAGATAATTCCCGCAGAATTTTTAATAGCCTCGTTTTTGTCATTGGTATACGAACCCAAAATACTAATCGCATCACTAAGGTCTGAATCAATTTGCAAGCCAGCTGTTGCATTCTGCATTTCCTGAGATACTGTGGGATATTTACTCTGTGCATTATTCAACTCTTGCGTTGAAAGATAGAGACTATGAAGAACCTTACTTATTGAAGACACATAAGAATACACATGGTCTGCGGACGTGCTTGCTTGATTATCTACGGCATTAGATGGTGCTGGAGTATTTGATGAATCAGATGTTTTATTATTTGAACCACTTCCGCCGATAACAGCGAGTATAATTACGAAAACAATTATTCCACCAGCAATCAACATTGTCTTATTTTTCATAGTTTTATTTTATAAAATGGTTAATGTCTTTTTTGTAGACCTTTGCAAACTCTGCTAATTCTACCGCATCCACTCCGCGCTCGCCTCGCTCTATCTTGGAAACATACGCTTGAGGTTTCTTCAATAGTTTTCCTGCCTCTACTTGCGTTAAACCTGCCTCTTGGCGAGCGGAACGGAGTTTTGCGGTAAGTTTTTGATATTTTGCTTGGTATTTCTTCGACATA
>JBDKLD010000032.1:0-9798 GCA_039795715.1 Candidatus Parcubacteria bacterium
AGAGAGATGTTTCGAAATACCTTTCTCACTACAACAACAAACGAATGCATATGGGGATCAAAATGAAAACGCCGGCTCAAATGCTTAAGAAGTGATGCAAAGGTGTTGACTCTTATACGTATCTACAGTGCGAAAAGCTAAATTCCTATTTACGGCGAAATTTCCCTGGTATCCTACCTATGCCCTTGAGTATATTTTTTACTTGGTATGCGCCTCTCCTGAAGAGCGTCTGGGACCTCTCTTTATTGGCTACTATTTCCCTCTCTAGCTCTTCTTTGGCGTCGTCTATTGAGGCATAGAGGTCTTCCTTGGTAGAAACAGCCCTGAATAGCTTGCCAGCATTCCTGACGGTGATTTCAGTCCGGAAAATATTGCCCGCTTTGTGGTGCTTGGTCGTCTGAGAGAGCTCTATGTCTACCACCACACTATCTCGATCTTCGCCCATAAGCTTCCCAACCGCCTCTATCCTCTTTTCGGCATAGCCCCGAATCGCCTCAGTGAGAACAATATTCGTCGCTTTATAATTGGTATTCATATGCCTATTATACCGCTAAATCGCTTTTCTTTTCCAGTCCCATAAGTGAAAGGAGTTTTGTCCTATCGTGGTGGCCATGAATAATACGGATATCAGCTACCCTTATACAAAAATGAAGAGCAATGAGCTCTTTCATTCGATTATTAGCCATATTCTGTTCGGCTTTTTCTTTTACATGGACGATAAATGAATCGCCCTTTTCTTGAAGTACTTTTTCTTTTTTTGAACCGGGCAACACACTTACTCGAACATACATGTTAGGCTTTGACAATAGTCACAAATCCGCCGTAGTACATCTTGCGCATGTCTGCGAGGGGTTCAGCCTTCATCATGCTCGCCATACGTTTGTCTTTAAATAGCTTTTTCATTACCTCGTTGCGATGGGCTTTTGTCTTGAAATCAACAACTGCCGCAATGACAAGCTCGCCCTCTAGTGGACGTGTTGCTTCAGAAAATGACAATGTGCCTTTTGGAAAAAGATCATCCGCCATAAATTCACGATATTCAATAGCGCCATACTCTTTTGCGAGCTTTCCAAAATGATCAGCTGTCTTGCGATATTTTTCAAGATTTTCTTTTGGTAATGGTAAAAGGTAAATATCAGTATAACCAAATGATTTGATTTCACTTTGTTTTGGCTTCTGTTTTTTTACGGCTTTCTTGGCAACTTTCTTTGCCGGGGCCTTTTTCTGAGTTTTCTGAGCTTTCATACAACTAGTTTTTCTTTGAACGATTTTTAGTCTTTCTTGCCACCTTCTTCGCAAGCATCACTTTCTTGACTGCGAGTCGCTTCTTGGTTTTGTGAGGATGCGGAACTACTTTATTACTACTTATACCAGTTTTTCTTTTTGCCATTTTTATCTAATTTTGAACTAATAATATGATGCTACAGTATATACTTTTTCGCAAAAATTTCCACCTAGGCGAGATCGATATTCTTTGGCAACCAGTCGATGAGCTTTTTGCGGTGCACATCAAGTGACCAAGTTTCTCCATGAGTAAAGAGCACCGCATGGGCTTCTTTAAACTTCTTGAGAAGCGCAACAGATGCCCGTGGAAAGTTTGCTGGCATATTCTTGTTGTAGGCTTCTAAAAAATCAGGGAGTGATACCTGTTCTTGGTTTATCTTCATTTCTTCCCCGTATTTTTTCATATAGCAACAATACCACAGAATTTACGAAAAATCAATCATTTTTGTGATTACCATGATGCCCTTTATTGAGAGTATCACTCATAATATTACCATCTGCCATTGCAATAGTTCGATGCGCCATTTGCGCGTAGTCTGTTTCGTGTGTCACCATGACAATAGTCTGTCCTTCTTTGTTGAGTTCTAAAAAAACTTTCATGACCTGTTCTGATGTTTCAGAGTCGAGGTTGGCTGTTGGCTCATCGGCAAAAATAATTTTCGGATCGTGAACGATCGCACGAGCAATAGAAACACGCTGTTGTTGACCACCTGAGAGTTCGCTTGGCAAATTGCCTTCGCGATCAAGCAATCCAACTCTCTCCAAGGCTTTTCTAGCTTTTGCTTGAGCTTTTTTTGTATCGAAGCCCTGCATGAGAAGAGGCAACATAGTATTTTCGAGAGCAGAGAGAGAGGGCAAGATCGCATAGTCTTGGAAAATGTAGCCAAGGTCGTTGAGACGCAGGCCAGTGCGCTCTTTCTCTGAAAGCCCTACCACATCAACTCCATCTATGATCACTTCCCCACTCGTCGGAACATCCAAGAGTCCTAACTGATAGAGTAGTGTTGATTTACCCGAACCTGACCGGCCTGTAACAGTTAAAAATTGTCCTTCTGGTACTGCAAAACTAAGATTATTTACTGCAATGATTTCCTCATCACCACTTTTAAATATTTTTTTGAGATTTTTTATTTCGAGCATATGTTGTATTACCTACCAAGTATGGCACTAAGTGTATTTTGCTTGATAACAATTCGGGCAGGAATGTAGCCGGCAATTACCGTCGTTACGAGCAAGATGCCCGCTCGCAAAAATGAGGTCGGGATTGTCGCCACCAAAATGCCATCAGAAAATGGGAAGTCAATAGGATTGGCCGCAAAGTACGGCTTGATGAGCAGGAAAATGAGCAACATGCCAAAGAAAATACCTAAGCTCGCATAAATAAATGCTTGGTACATATACGAGTATAGAATAGCTTTTTTATTGATACCAATACCTTTGAGAATACCAATGTAACGACGACGTGTGATGGCATTGACGAAGATGACGATGAAGATCGTAATCGAAGCCACGACCAGTCCGATACCCGAAATTACATTGCCTAAAATTCCAAACGTCACTTTTACATCTGTGAGGAATTTGGGGAAAGCCTCAGCTGCCATTTGTACACGGGCATACTCTCCCACCCCACTCTGTAACAAAAAATCTTTAGCAAAAGCAGGGTCTGTGCCTGGCAGGAGCTGTATCGCAATTGTTCCGGCATCCAAATCTGTTCTACCGGTAAGCTTCCGTACTTCACTCGAAAGTGCAACGACTGATGTATCAAATTCGTCTACTTTTGATGAAAGGATACCTTTGATAAAATATTCTTTTGAGGTTTTTCCGACTGTTATCTTTACTCTCTGTCCGATGGTGATATTTTTAAGTGTTTGAAAACCAGGTGCTTCAATCGGTGTAAATTCGTAAAGTAAGTTTTTCCCAATGAGAATACTGTCTTGATCAGTAGATTCCAAGTAAGAACCACGGAGAATAAATTTAGAAACACCTGAAAACTTTTCTTCTTGTATCGGGTCTATGCCGAGCAACATACCGCCCACACCATCGCGCTTCTCCCCTGGGTTAATAGTCTCACGATAGTTTGATTCGACACGTGCTGAGCCTGAATAGCGAACAGTATGGTCTTTGTAGCCTGGGATAGTTTTAACAATAGCTTCCACCTTTGGCGTTTGTTCAATTGCTGTCCTATTCAGAAAAGACGAAATGACAATGTCACCAATTGCGTACTTTTTCTGCGCATCTTCTGAACCCTGAATGAGTCCGACCAAAATACCTGAAACAACAATCAGATTGAGGAACGTGAGTGTCATCACGAAAACAATGAGCGTCGTCGTCCAGATATTGGCATGTTTAATATCACGTTTTGCCAAAAACCAACCGACACTCACATTCTGTGAAAAAGAATTTTCAATTTTAAGCTTATTGTCCGTCACTTTGTAGTAAAGCTACCTTGTCATTTTCTGCAAGCCCTGATTTGATTTCAATGAGGTTATTGTCGCCAAGAAATCCCGTCACTACTGCTCTCGCTTCGTATTTCTTTTTACTTTCATCAGTAACCACATTCACATACGACTTGCCGTCTTTCTTGGTCACGGCAATATTAGGTACAGCGAGTACATTTTTCTTTTGTCCAGCAATAACTGTAATATTGGCATTCATGCCAGGTCGTATTGTTTCGTCTACTTCATTTATCGTGACCTTGATTTTATAGTTTACAACGCCATCGTTGGTTTGCGCGGAAGGATCAATATGAGCGATGATTCCAGAAAACTTTCTCTCTCCTCCGAAAGCGTCAAAAGTAATGTTTACCTTTTGCCCAAGCTCTAAGTAGGCAATATTAGACTCATTAATGAGTGCTTCAACGTAGAGATTTTCGACATCCTCTATAGTAATGGCGGCTTTGCCAACACTGGCTTGTTCTCCATACTTTAAGTCTACTTTTGTAACTGTACCAGGTGCTGGTGCGCGAATAACTGTGTCTTCGTATGCTGATTGAGCCGACTGTAGTGTGCCTCGAGCCGAAATAATATCTGCATTGGCAAAATCCACATCCGCTGGTCTAGCACTTGCTTTTTTGAGTGCGAGCTCTGCTTCTTTTTGACTAACCAATGATTCTGCGGTTGCTACGGCGGAAGCTTGTGTCTTGAGCGCCGATTGGTATGCATTGTTATTTGCCAAATAGTCTGATGCTTGCTTGTTTGGAATAGGAATTGTCCAATCTCCAGACGAAGATGAAGTAGAGGAAAAGCGGATAAACAGACCTGAATTGCCAATAGGCTGTGGAGATGAAGTACTGTAGTATCCAGAACCATTAACTAGACCAGTAGCACTAAATCGGTAACCATCGCCTGTTTGATAGAGAGATATTTTTATTTCGCCTTCATTTTCCAAGCCATAAGACCCAGTAATGCTCGGCGCAGTTTGGCTACTGCTCGTAGAAAAAGCTTCTGGTGTAGAACTGAGTAGATTTCGATGCGCATTGCTTACTAGCAAAGCTTGGCTATTCTTAATATTTTCCAAATCGGTTTTTGCATTGCGAAGCGAAGTTTCAGCAAGCGCTACTTCTTCGTTGGAAGATCCATCTATCACTTTTGCATATCTGGCCTCAGCAGAAAGTAGGGCACCCCTCGCTTGCGTGAGTCGAGCAATTGCTTCACCTTGGTCAAGATTAGCAAGTATTTGTCCGAGGATAACTTTGTCACCAACACTCGTTTTCACTGACTTTACCGTGCCTGATTTGCCAAATGAAAGGTCAAGATCTGTATTGGAAATAACTTGCCCCGTTGCCCTCACCGATTGCATGAGATCAGTTCGTGTTGGACTGACGATATTGACTACGCCCGTGCTATGTGACTTGAAAATAAAGATGCATAACAAAATAACTCCGGCCAGCACAGGAATAGCTACTTTTTTCTTTTTTAGAAAGGAAATTCGGGCAATTAATTTTTTCACCATCGTAGTATAGTATTTTTCTGGTTTTATCACAATAATTTCATTATCGCCTTCTCTATGTGCTAGGATTGAAAGGTGAAGAAGCTATTTTTTACCATACTACTCATTTGTGCAACCGGAGTAGCTTTTCTATGGCTAAAACCAAAACAGACAGAAACCGTGCCATCAATTAGTATCGAAACTCCCCCACCGATCATCGCACCTCCTCAAGCTCCCGTACCTGAAAAAGAATTACAATTCAAAAATATAACACTCACAAGTGACAAGCCCGGAGTAGAACTCACTGAAGCTGTTGGATTTGAAAATGTCAGCAAAATCTTGGCGATAAACAGAATAGACGACAAACACCTTTGGAAAGGACTGACTATGGTTATTCCAACCAAGCCAAGCTATCTCGATAACTATTCATTTATGCCAGAAAAAATTGAGGCGGCAGAGAATATTCCCAAGCTCATAGTTATTTCTCAGCACATGCAATCATTTGGCCTCTATGAAAAAGGTCAACTCGTACGAAGTGGACCAGTTAGTACAGGCAAACAAGCAACACCAACCAAAAGCCAACTCTACTACACAAACTGGAAAGGCAAGGAAGTTGTCAGCACTTTTGATGATGAATGGATTTTGAAATGGAATTTCAATATCGATAACAATGAAGGCATATCGCTACACCAATATGCATTACCGGGATATCCTGCCAGCCATTCATGCGTTCGATTCTATGGAGAAGACGCGGAGTGGATATTCAATTGGGCAGACCAATGGATACTGGCCAAAGATGGCCAGCACAAAATTGCAAATGGCACGCCTGTTATTGTTTTTGGCAACTATGATTTTGCTCGAACTGCGCCATGGAAAAATCTTCCAACTAATGAAAGCGCAACGACGATTTCACAAGATGAAATCGAAGAAATAGTATTGGCAAATGTAGATCAAATTGAACACGAGCAAATATTGCGCAACTACATTCTCACTGAAAACTAAGTAGGGTAATTATTGAGCTTTGAGCAAGCTTTCAATCTTGGCTTTGAGGTCATCGTAGGCCGGAACTCCATTGCCAAACTCGAGGCCGTTTACATAAAATGTTGGTGTTGCATTTACTCCTACATCATCACCATCCTTTCTATCAGCCCTGATAACGTCAGAAAAAGTCGAGGATTTTACTGATTTTGTAAATGCGTCTACGTCAAGGCCAAGTGCTGTAGCATACGATATGTAGATATCAATAGGCTTGGCAATCTCTGACCATTCATCTTGTTTCTCATACAGCATATCGTGCATTTCCCAGAACTTTCCTTGAGCGCCAGCGGCTTCAGCAGCTTCGGCGGCAGATCGAGCATTGGCATGGCCCGGAAGCGGGAAATTTCTAAAAACAAAATTGACGTTTGGATTGTCTTTGTAATCTGCAATAATCTTCTTTATTACTGGATGCGCTGCTCCGCACGCTGGACATTGGTAATCACCAAATTCTACTATTTGAACTTTGGCGTCTTTTGTCGTCTTCATGTGACTTCCCTCTCGGATAAGTAATGTTCCATCGACAGGCGCAGACGGTTCAGCAACTTTTGGCTGGGTATAACTGAGGAGAACACCGCCAACGATAGCGATGACACCCATAGTAATGAGGATTTTGGCTTCTTTAGTCATGGTTAGTTTTCTTGTGAATTACTACCAAGGTAGTAATCGTAGCTAATGCTAAAAATGATAATAATGGAATGGCGATAAACCCAAAGTATTCAACGTATTTTGTGAGGCAAGAAACCCCATCAGTACAAGGCGAAATGCTTTCAGGTAGGACCTTATAATAAAGCAAATTGTGGTAAAGGGAAATAGCCAGACCGACAATAGAAAGTGACAAGACGTAGTTTGGCAAATTTTTATCCTTCATCAATATACCAGCTGGAATAAGAATAACGAGTGGGTATATAGCAATACGCTGATACCAGCACAGTACGCAAGGAATAAAGCCTTCGATATTGCTGTAGTACAGACTGCCAAGCATAGCGATCAATGCTACTGCCCAAGCCAGATATAAGCTATTGTCTTTGAAAAACTTTTTCATACGGCATGTAGTATACCGCAAAGTATCGTGACTCTCAAAATATACAGCATAAAAAACCACCTCGGCGAACCGAGATGGTATGATTTTGGCATGATTATGCCGGAACTGAATTTAAAACAGCCTGCTCCGCAACCTTTGTTGCTTCGCTCATAAGCGAGAAGATTTTCTCTGGGCTCACTGCTCCGGACGTCGGAATAGTAAACATCAATCCCTTGTGCTTATTTGCAGGGGTCGGAGAATGAAGAATGTAACCGTTTTTCTTGAAGGTTTCTTTTACCACCTGAGCAAGAGATTGCGCCCAAGGTTGATACACCAATTCAATTGTTTTTCCATCATTTACTACCAAGAAATCAACCGGTTTTTCATCTTTCATTTTTGCCCAAGGTATCACAGCTTTCATTGACAATCCGGTTGTGATAATCCCCTTTGTCTGCAACACGCCGATAGTAACTGGTCTCTTGAGGAATTTTGCATCAGCTTTGATTTCTCTCGTGCTGAAATTTTCCGGATTGAGATTCTGTTGGATGAAGGTGGCAACTTTTTGATTTGGCACAAAGCCATTTGTCAAAAATTGAGACATTTTCTGTAGAGCTGTCGGATAATTGCCAGGATTGCTTTCTTCGTACCCTGCCTTTGCACCGAGCGCAACAATTGTTTGCTCAATAAACGGAGAACTGATAAGAGTTGCGTACTCACGTAATTCAGCGAATGCTGGATCATTGAGATGCCCCGCTTTTACCAAAATTGCATCAACAAGAGTACTGCGTTGATTGAACGAATCGCGATTGCTTTCATGTCCACGGATATCACCGAGCAGAACTACCTGTATGTCTTTCGAGGATTTCTCCTTGATAAGCCTTGGTAGGTCGAGCATCGCTTTTTCATCAGCTACATCAATAATCAGCATTTCGCTTGTGCCACTCTGGCGACGAACGATCTCTTTTGCTACTGTTCCACCTACCATTACCTGGTTAAGTGAGAGTAAAATAAAAAATTGTTTCTTCATTTTCTTTTGTTTTAAATTTAAACTGTTTATGATTTTTGTTTTCGCATAATCGTAAGCGCTTACGACCAGCAAAAAAGGTATTGCGCACCCTTTTTGCCAGTCGCAAGCCACAGTTTAGTATTTTTTTTAAAAGGACAGGAAATACAAAGATAACCTACGTTAGGTTATCTGTCAAGCACACCTATGAATCCTAGCTTGAAGTGCACTATGTTTACTCCCCCAAAACACCTAGGCAACCACCTGGGCGCAGTGCATACACCTTTTAGCCTGAATCGGGATCTCGCTGAGGCATTCAGAGCACTTTTTTGAAGTTGGATCAGCCGGTGGCTCCTTTTTTGACCTTGCGATGAGGATATTCATTGGTTTAACGACAAAGAAAAAGATTGCTCCCGCTACAAGCGCAAATGAGATGAGTGCATTGATGAAGTGGCCAATCATAAACTGACTGCCATTTATCGTAAACAAGAGCCCGCTAAAATCCGGGACTTTAGCTATCGCGGCGATGAGTGGAGTCAGAAAATCTGACACCAGCGCAGTAACTACTGCACCAAATGCACCTCCAATAACGACACCAACAGCGAGATCTACAACATTTCCCCTGAGTAAAAATTGTTTAAATTCTTTCATATTTTAAGATTATATTAATAATATTAGCATTATACAATACTATATAAATAATTACCAATAAAAAAACTTGGTTATTTTTTCCCACAAGCACCCCACAAACCTCGCATCTCTGCCTTGGCTTCTGTTTGTGCCAGAGTGAGTAAAGCTTTTTCTCGTATGTCCGGCGGATATGCTTTGGCAATTGCATCCCCGCTTCTCACTAATTCTTCATTGATAAACACATCACCCAGATACACATACCTGAGCAATCTTCCGTACCTATCAACTTCAGAAATATCTTTTTCCAGCCTCACTGTTTTGCCTAGCAAAAGATCAGACGTTTTCTGGCTGGCCTCCTGATTCCAACATTCAGGATCAGTGGTTGTGGTATCTTTTTCCGGCGTATCTATACCTATTAAACGCACCGTGGTTTTGCCATCGATGACTATAGTGTCCCCATCAACGATTCGCGTGACAAGAGCAGTTTCTTTCACACCGTCTATTTCAGGACTACCAACACCTTCCGTACTTTCAACTTTCCCCAAGTCCCCAACGCTACTTTTGGGAAAATATTGCTGTATCGTATTTCGCAAATCATTTTCATCTAGTCCAACTATGCCGATAGCTTGTTTTGCTTCTGTAGATAGCTTTGGTGTACCGAAATTGGGCATCTTGTCGGCAAAAACAGTGGCAAAAGCGAAAAATAGCAGGCCGACAACAATGATAATTAATTTATTTTTATTCAATGGAGTATTCATCTATAAATGGTAGCACGGTTCAAACTCGTATGGTGTGAAGCTATTGAGCCTATACCATAGGTTCAACAAGTAATTGCAACACTTGATAAAATTCAAGTGTATGAAATTCAAACATTTTTCAATTGAGGAACGCGAAA
>JBDKLD010000033.1:0-18291 GCA_039795715.1 Candidatus Parcubacteria bacterium
GGAATGATGACATGCAATGCTTCAATCATTGCCACACGAATACAAAAGCAATCTCTCTTAAAGCGAGCGTCCTGATTTAATCATCAGAAAAAAAACGGTTATCAACAATCGAAAGGGAAAATACTGTCCGGATGAATCGAAATGCACTGTTGTAAACAAAATTTTCAATGATATAAACAAAAATAGAGCGGGTGGACACTAAAAATCACCCGCTCTATTTTTATTTTGGAATTTACAGGAAGACCCTAATTAAATAATTCAGAAAAAACTCAATTTTCGATTTTCAGGTATATTTATACTACAAATGTTGCAATCGACTACGCTTACTAAAAGCGAGGTTGTATCAACGTTAGAAAATGCAAAAACTTAAAATGAGAACTTGTTTTACTGAAACGAGCTACATGTGATAATGTGTCCGATATTTATTTTCAAAACTATGAAAGCAAATGGCAATGCTTGCATTTTGGTTTTCCGCCGGTTCCTTGTCGAAGGTTTTCTCTTTAAATGTTATTTCCTTCAGTACATTTAGTATTATCGTGATACACACTTTGTTTTATTGAATGAAATGGAGGGATTTTGGGCATTGGTTTTAAGTTTTAGATAGCTAAGTACTCATATTAATTATATTAGGACAATAGTATTTCTACGGTAAAATATTGTTATGGCAACTCTAATCTGAAAATTCTGATTGAGTTCGTAAAAATTCCTGAATCCTCACTTCAAGTCATTTTTTCCAATATAGATATTGGTATTCTGAAATGGGTAAAAGTACATTTCGTAAATAGCGCCTTCATGGAACGTATTTGTTTCTGTTTTTATATTTCCATTGAGCATATGGACTCGTTTGTGTATGTTTTCAAGGCCAATGCCGTGTTTTACAGTAGAGGCCTCTTTTGAACCATTATCTTTGTAGTTTAAATGTACTCGATTTTCACTCTCAGATAAACTCAGACTCAGATAATCAGCATTTGAATGTTTGATAGAGTTACTGATCAGCTCCACGCAAATGCGGTAAACATTTAATTGAAAAAAATAGGAAAACCTGTGATCATCAATTTGTAAATCAAGTGATATTGTTATATGTGTCAGGTGTAGCCTTTCAACATACGTGGTCAGGCTTCCGGACATACCAATGGTTGCAATATCACTGGAGTATATATCGTGAATGATCAATCGCATTAGCTCAATTGCTTTCCCTAATTCTTGTTTTGCAAGCGTTGTATTAGAAAGAATTCGTTCTTTGGAGTCATTGTCATCGAAACTGAGCAAGTACTTAATCCCGGTGAGGTTTGAACCAATATCATCATGTAAATCCGAAGCAATTCGTTTACGTTCTTCCTCCTGGGTACTCAGTATCGAATTTCTCATTTCAATTTCCCTATTCTTTTGCAGCATGTTGTGACGATAGAGCAGATACGCTATGAAAGAGGTGAGAATAATTGGTGCGGCAACTGCAATAGTTAAGATAAAAAAGATTTCCTGTTTTGATAAGAACATACTAAGCCGTAAGAGAAGATGAAGTTAGTGATTATTGTTATTGTAGAATGGAGAGTCCAACTGTAATGGAGGAGGATATTCTTCTCACCTGTAAACACCATTTGAGAAGTCCCCATAATAATGAGGGTCGAAGAAAAGTACAACAGGAATCCCAGGCCGATCCAAAATGAATAATTCTTTGCGAGTGGGATTTGGAGACCATTGGAGGTTACGATAAGCAACCATATGACAAATATCATGAGCAGTGCCCCCCTTGCTATCTTTTCATTGGGGGTGAAAGAGTATAGTGAGTAGATAGACAAATAAATGGCGATCCAGCACAGTATGTATACAATTCCCGCTGCGAAGGCAGCTCTACGAAAGTTCTGTTTGTTTGTGTATAACGAAAAGAGGTAGAGGATGAAAATTGTCTCTGTCAGCTCAAATATGTTAATAATAGGAATGTTGTTTTTGCCCTCGTGAGCCATTGAAAACACGATGGCATCAAAGGCCGCTGTAATGATAAAGAATACAATGGTTTTTTTTACAGAAGAAATACTCGAACTGAACAATAGTAAGCCTACTCCAACAGGCAGAAAAGAAGAATACATTGATACAAGGTCAAGTATTTTAGCCACGTAATTTTTAAGCTATGCGAAGCTAAGGTAAGGAAAATTCAATGCTACTGATCAGAGTTGAGCAAATTGCTCTCCCCACATCTATCAGGACAAGGCATACACATATCCATACATAAATTACCTTCGCCAATAAGATCGTTTTCGTTACTAGCGACCCCAACCAGAACCATTTCCATTTCACCGGATTCATCGTTTGCATAATAAACTCTCATTCCTACACAATTCTCTTGATCTAAAAGTTCAAGTATTGCATCTTTTGAAAAATATCCGCCTTTTCTACTCCCTGGATTATTGTCTCGGTACCTTTTTGTCAGTGCCGCGCCTGTTGCAAATGAAATTTCGTGATTTTCATGTCCAGTAAACATAGGTATTGTCGATTTAGATTGTACCGCCTAAAGGTAAGAGAGTAGTTTCTACTGTAACTACGCCAGTCGTATTTTCAGTATAAGTACGATATAGGAAATTTGTTGTGCTCAAAAGAGAGGCTCGTGCAGCAAATTCTCACAAGTGGCATAGACACATTTCTGAAAATAGTAGTTGTACGGAAGCCTAGATGGAATTACTTTATGAATTTTGCAAACCTATTCTTCAACGTTTCATCATCCAGTATTCCTTGACCAATGCCAAATCCAATGAGGGAGGCTAGCGAATCCTTTTCATAAAACTCATGGAGCTGCCTGCGGTACTGCTCAATTGTCCTAGAAGAAAAGCACATGATGTCAGCAATCTGTTTTGAAGATTTTCCATAGCACAAAAGAAAAAATATTGCATGTAAATCATCTTCATGCTTCGTTTTCTTTGAGGTTTCCCTGATTTCTTTTAGGAGATCCTTGTCAGGGTAGAGTTGGCGGATCTTTCTTGAAAGGTACGTGCCACTGTTCGCCACTGCAACAATCGCTTCAATAATTTCTTCTCGTTCATCATCTTTTAACAGGTACCCAGATGCGCCATTTTGAATCATCTGCTTTATGTACCTCAGTTCACTATGCATAGAAAGTGCAATAATCTTTATCTCCGGAAACAGTTTCTTGATAGATTGGGTAGCGAGTATCCCATTTAAGTGGGGCATTCTGATGTCCATGAGAATGACATCAACCTGTGAATTGTAGAGCAATTGAATAGCTGCGGCACCATCATTCGAGTCATCTATGGATTTAATAAATGGTACTTGCTCAAGCATCTTTCGTAACCCTACCCGGACACTGGTATGGTCATCGATAATTAGAAGGGAAATGGGGGGTGTTGCAGGAACGGAATCCATGGCACAGAGTAATATGAGTCGTTGCTTTTGCAAATGTACTATTTTTTACTTCTTCCCAAAGGACTGCATGGTAGTCTTTGATTTAATATAGATACTGATGAGAGAACATTGGTATAACTACGATTGACTTTTCACTTTGATTGTTGTTATTTTGAATCGGTGAATGACAAACGTTGTTGTATAACCATAAGCAGGAATGTAATTTGGGTAATCGAATAGTGAGGTAGTGATATAAATAAAGAAAATTGTTACACACTTAAAAAGAAACAGATGCTATACATTGTACTTTTTGTAATTGTCATTGTGGTACTTATCGCAATTAAGGGCAATCCAATTGAAATTCGATCAAACTGGCACCACAGCTTTGGTAACTTTCAGTTTTCGTCGCAGGAGTTCTACCAGAAAGTGGAAGAGTCCGTAAGGAAACATGAAATACCAAACGTTTCTTTCACGAGGGTAACCCATTCCCAAGGCGGTATTTTTTCTAGTAAGCGGGAGTACTTACGTATCAACAGAGGCGAGTACGTGTTTGACATCTGTGCTGCACCTTTTGGCACAGACTTTTTTGTCTCGTGGTGGCTTGGTGAATCGGTCAAAGATATCCTAGCCAGGATTCCGATACTCAATACAATACTTGGGAAAAATACCAAGCAGAAGACGTACTACCAGATGGATACAGAAGCGATGTTCAAGGGAAGCGTCCAACAAGGAGTTCTCGAGGCTATTGATCTCATCACAACTTCAAAAGGAATGCGAGCACTTTCAGAACTTGAACGCAGACCAACAGAAATGAAGTAACCAACTAGCTAAAAAATCTATGGCCGATTCCCAAGTCGAACAGCTTACCCGTCAATTCTACGAGTGGGAGAAGTGGGGACGTGGGTGGCTACAGTTTGAAACACCAGTCGACCTCGAGCCACCATTTGTGCCATTCTTCTTTCACAAGCAGCCATCACCCTATGTTGATGATGGTAAACACCTGACATTTTTCGAGAAAGTAGTAAACCTTTTTAAAAGCTCGAATGAAAATAGGCCAACTGAAGCTCAAGAGGAAGCTATTGAACCGTTTCCTTTTCATAGCGATGATGACTTATGTGCGCTCTCCATTTCTCTTCCAAAGGGAGAAAAGGTGAAAGCCCCAGAGATGGAGCAATTGTTGCTTATGCTCTCATTTAGCGAAGCACCGCTCTCTTTTGAAATTGTCGCAACGCAGTTGGTGATTAGAATGCAGTTTGTCTGTCGGAGCGCGGACGTGTTCTATGTAAGGAGTCAGATCAAAGCATACTTCCCAAGTATCATCATTCGAGAAAGTGATGACTTTGTTTGGGATATACTGCCTGACAATACTCCTGTATTTGGTCTTGAGTATGGTCTACGCGATGAGTTCATGCGACCAATTGTTGTTGCCAAGAGTTTTGATAGCGATTCGTACACTGGACTCTTTGGCATTCTCGACCATTTGCAAAGTGGAGAGCAGCTTTGCATCCAAGCGCTATTCAAAGGAACAGTTAACTCATGGGCAGAGAGCATCATCAGATCTGTCACCGATCAGCAAGGAGGAGATTTCTTTTTGGATGCTCCTGAAATGCTCCCGCTCGCGAAAGCAAAGATTTCTTCGCCACTTTTTGCAGTATCCATACGGATGGTCACAAGCAGTGAGACGATTGAAAATGCCCAAGCGTTAGCAGAACGTGTGAACTACGCACTCATCCAACTATCAACTTCTGAATCAAACAAACTCATACCTCTTCACAGTGGAAACACGAATGCTGATACGTTCTTTGAAGACATATTAGGCAGACAGTCGCATCGCTTGGGAATGCTCCTTAACGTAAAGGAGCTTGCAAACTTTGTGCATGCACCTTCTCCTTCGATTACTTCAACTAAACTAGAGAGAGATACTCATAAAACCAAAGCATCCCCTGCGATCACTGAAAACCATAATTTTGTGGTCGGTCTCAATGTTCACCAAGGAAGAGAAAGGGTAGTTACCCTCAGTGAAGCCCAGCGTTTAAAGCATACGCACATCATTGGAGCAACTGGCACCGGAAAGTCTACGCTTCTCCTAAACCTCATCGTGAATGATTTGGAGTTAGGCAATGGCATTGCCATACTCGATCCTCATGGCGATCTCATCGAAAGCATCATCGAGCGTATTCCTGTTTCTAGAATAGAGGATGTCATAGTCATAGACCCAGCTGATTCAGAATACCCAGTCGGCTTTAACATTCTCACTGCTCACTCAGATATAGAAAGAGAAATTCTTTCCTCTGACTTAGTCGCAGCATTTAAAAGACTTTCGACTAGCTGGGGAGACCAAATGAATTCGGTTTTTGCCAATGCGATACTTGCATTTTTAGAAAGTGAAAGCGGTGGAACCTTAGTTGACGTGCGAAGATTTTTGATTGAGAAAAGTTTCCGTGATTCATTTCTGAAATCGGTTAACGATCCGAATATCGTATACTACTGGCAAAAGGAGTACCCACTCTTAAAATCAAGCTCTATCGGCCCAATCCTCACGAGGCTTGATACTTTTCTTCGTCCGAAGCTCATCCGAAACATGGTTGCCCAGAAGAAGAGTATTGATTTCGAAAATGTCATGAGCAGCAAAAAGATTCTGCTCATCAAACTATCACAAGGACTCATCGGGACTGAAAACAGTTACCTTCTCGGTACATTCATCGTCTCAAAGATTCACCAGGCAGCAATGGCACGGCAAGCGACCTCGAAAGAGGAGCGGAGCGATTTCTTTCTGTATATCGATGAGTTTCAGAATTTCATAACTCCATCAATGTCTTCAATTCTCTCTGGCGCAAGAAAGTACCACCTCGGTTTGATACTAGCTCACCAAGATATGCAACAGCTCATTAAACAAGACAGTGAATTGGCCAGTTCAGTACTTTCGAATGCTGGTACTCGTATTTGTTTCAGGGTAGGGGATACGGATGCTCGGAAGTTCGAAGACGGCTTTTCTTTCTTTGAAGCTAAGGATTTACAAAACCTTGAAACGGGAGAGGCCATTGTCCGAGTTGATCGCCCAGAGTTTGATTTTAACATTGTGACATTTCCCTTGCCAGAATTTGACACTGCCACGAAAGCAAGCGTAACCAATGACGTTATTTCACTATCTCGTAAACTGTACGGAACACCACGGAACCAGATCGAAGAATCTCTAAGAGAATTTCAGGAGGAACGAAATGAAGATATAAAAGTAATTGTTCAAAAGCCAGTTGATACACGAAAACCTTTAAAAGGTGTACAAGAAAAACTATTGAAGGTTGAATCTATCCTTCAGAAAGAGAAGGCTGAAATGGAAATCAAGGAATTTACTACTACAGTAATTGAAAAGAAAGAAGAGAGTCAACACCGGTATTTGCAAACACTCATAAAACGTATGGCTGAATCGCGTGGATATAAAGCAGTCATCGAAGAACCAACGCCTGATGGCGCCGGGAGAGTAGATGTTGGGCTATTTCGAAATAACAAAAAAATTGCCTGTGAAATTTCCGTAACGACTACACATACTTGGGAGACTCACAACATTGAAAAGTGCCTCGCAGCTGGGTACGAAACGGTTATTGTCTGCTCAAATGACAAAAAGAATCTTGATAGAATTCAAGCTCTAGCAAAAGAGAAACTCAGTAAAACCCTTTTTGAACGAGTACTCATGCTTGAACCAGAAGCACTCTTTCTCTACCTAGACCAGCAAGTCGCTTCGGAGTCAAACAAAGATGAGCGAATAAAGGGGTATAGGGTCAAGGTTGAGTACACTGCTGTTCCTCCAAAGGAAATGCACCACAAAAAGGATAGCATCCTTAAAACAATTTCAGAGTCTATGCGCAAGAAGAAGGGGAGAAATGAAGATTAAATGTTCGATAAAAAGGGGACCATTAAGGGATTATTTTTATTGTGGATGAATACTCCCAATGAAGGCGTAAATCTTTTTCAAAAACTTCCTTTGCGGTACACTTCTGTTGTTTTCCCAACCGGTAATTGAATCTTCGCAGACGCCAAGGAGGTCTGCAATGTCTTTTTGGAGCAGCCGTTTTTCAATTCTCTTGTTTCTCAAGAGTTCGCCAATAGTCTTTGGATTTTTAATATATCCTTCACCAAATGGCTTTTTTAGCGAATTTTGCAGGGTGGAAAAAGGCAACGCATGTCTGAAGTTGCGTTGACATTTTCCGGCATTTTTAAGTGTTGAAGGAAGGTATGACAGGGAGAAGGAAATGTCATCTTTGCCGATAATTATTTTGTCAGTTATCACTTCAACAATGCTTCTTTTTTCTTCAAATGCAAGCTTTGGCCATTGTTCGTAGAGATCTTTGGCTTCGCGAAAGACAGTGTCAGATGATAGATACTGTATTTTGAGGAAGTCGATCTCTGCTTGCAGTTCCGGTAACTGGTTTTCAATCTGGGAATACCGTTCTTCAAGTGGTGCATAGTGGCGTGGGAAGCTTTCTCTTAGGAGTTCACCACTAAGGCGCATCCGAACAAGCTCATCCATCTTTTCTTTAATTGAATGCATTTCTTTTGAAATGACCGCAAGGAGATTCTCTTTTTCCTTTATTTTCGAATCTGTATTTTTCAGGTATTCAGTCAAGTCTGAATCAGTCAAGAGGAATGTCTTCAGTTGATCGTGGTAGATTTCTTCGATATCTGATGTTGCTATTCTGTTCTTGCAAGTTTTGCATTTGTATACTGGAGACTCATGGAATACGTACATTTTCTTTCCGCAGGAGCAGTATATGAAACCAGCAAGGAGGTGGATAGAAGTCGGACCAGGACGATTTCTCTTCTGGTGTTGCTCATCGAGTATTCGGTTACACTCATTCCAGGTGTCCTCTGAAACGAGAGCAGGGCAGGAGGTAACTACCCAATCACTCACAGGTTTCAAAACCCAATTTTTGCCCTCACCTAGGCTCTTGGTGTAGTTTGCTCGTCTTTCCCCTTTGGCCGATGAATCCCGGAGCAAACGGTCAACGGTTGTATCTGAAAACGGTGATCCATTTCGTGTCCGGTATCCCATTTTATTTAACTTATCAGCAGTAGTTTTTTTTCGCTTGTACTTCAAAAACAGTTCATAGACGAGCTTTCGCACAGGAGCTTCATTCTCATCGATTACAAACTGCTTTCCTTCCCAGCGGTATCCGAATGAGGCTTGTCCGCCAGTCGGCTTTCCCATTTTAGCTCTTATCGGCACCGATGCCGCAACACGGTCTGATATTTCTTCTCTCTCCCACTGCGCCATAGCTGCGATCATGGTATAGAATAACCTACCGGCAGGAGAGCTAGTGTCAATTGATTCCTGGAGCGAGATTAAGTCTGCGTTGTATTCTCTAAAAATGTCTGCGAAATCAAGTAGTTCTCGAGTATTACGGGCCAGCCTAGCGAGCTTTGAGAAAATGAGTCCAGTGATGGTTCCATTCTTAATGTCTCGAATCATCTTTTTTGCTTCATCATGGTGCATGACTGACTTGCCTGAAACCGCTTCAAGGTGGTACACAATATCGACATTCCAGCCTTTTGCTTCTGCGTAAAGTCTGGCACGCTTTTCATGATGTTCTGGCGATTCTCCCTTTGCTTGATCTTCGGTGCTCACCCGAATCCAGATGCCAACATTCTTTTTAATATCCATTTCGAAATATTTTGGGTATCAAATTTATTATCAGCTGGGAACAATTACAAGCAAATGGAAGAATTTTAATTTATAAATTGTACTGGGAAATAAATGAAACTGGAAAAAACACTTCAAATATTGAATAACGATAATCAAGATTAGAATTTTTAAATGGAATAATGCATAATTTTACAGACAACTTGATTTTAGGTGCATATTACAGTTTTTCAATTTCGAAGGGATAATCGAAAAAAATGGAGTTGTCTCATAATGATAGAGCCTTAGATAAAAATAAAAATTATTAAACCGAATTATTAAGAAATTTAAAAATAAATTTTTAGGAAATGTAACCTTTCCTTCAACGGTATTTGCCTAGAGCTGATTTACATCATTTCCCACCAGCTTTCCATCAATGAAATTGCAATGTGCCAGTACTTTCTGATAAATCAATTTAATAAATAAAACAGGTCAACTATACAAGTCGATTGGAGTAAATTAAATGTTGGGTATGTGCATATAAACTGGGTATTAAAACATATATTCGACCTTAAATTGAGGTGCAAGTACCCTCAATGAGTTGGCGAGGTAATATGTTAATTAAGATCGAGCTCTGATTCGCCGGAACCATCCACATTCATGATATACAACTTGCTAGAAACTTTAACCTCAGTTGCATTGATAGCTTTCTTTTCAACTTTATTGAAGATAACCTTATTTGTCTGTGGCGCATAAGTAGGAAAAAGGTAAGTTCGTGTATTACATGATGCGTTAATACAATGCGTTGCCTTTGTTATACAATTCGTAATGAAGATACCTTCTTCGTATGACCAGATAATATTTTCGTGATCGCTAAGCCAGTATGCACCACCGAAGATACCGGTGTTGATTTCGTGCAAAATCTTCACTGTGTCAGCAATTGGATCAATAACAATAAGATTAAGGGGGGTAATGGTCGCAATGAGATTCGGATGACGCCAACACGATTGACTGGAAAAATAGTTTGTTGCAGAATCTATATTATTTCCATTTTCATCCATGATGAATAACTTGTGACTAATTCCATCGCTTTTGAAATATGCTATTTTATCGCATGCTTGATTCCACTCTGGTGCAAAGCTAGTGCTATTATACGTAAGCTGTATTAAACTATTGCCATCCTCTTTTATTTTCCAGATATTGTTGTCTGAAGTATTGAGAAGAATCCATCCATTTTTACCCCACTTAGGTTGATAAAGATTCTCTCCCGTAAAGAGTATACTCTTTTGCTTTGTAAGTAAGTTAAATCTGTAAAGAACTGTATTGGCAGCAGAGTAATTTTTTTTCTGAAAAATAATTTCGCTTGGATTATTTGGATTGAAGAAAGGAAAAGAATAGTTGGGAGTATCAATTAGGTACGTCCAACCAATTGAAGGACTAGGCGGTAAATTAATGCAAATAGAATCACTGTTGATTGAATCTTTGTGACATGAGACACAGCAGAATAAGATTGTAATTAGTACTAAATTATTACGCATATATTCAAATATAGTAATTGCGAAAAACGCAACCTGAGTGCAATTTACTGTTTTATAAACTTCCTTTGGTATTCATTTTTTTCCGTTGAAATTTCGCACACATACAAACCTTGCGAAAAAGCAGAGGCATCAATGGTAATGGTATTTTTCGTCTCATTGCCCAAATTCGATTCGAAGACTATTTGCCCTAAAACGTCAAAAACCTTAGCGGTTACTTTTCCACTATAATGTTTCAAAATGTACTTGATGGTAACTAGATCAGAAGATGGATTTGGAGTAATCTGAATTTCGGCAACCTCTGGCAACTCTTCAATTCCAATTACCCCATTAGAATCATACAAATGTAAAGAAACGGCCGTTCTGCAATCAGTTATATTATTCGGAACCCATGTATTTATCGTTTGATTTAATACGTTTTTCTTTACAAACCAAGCAAAATTCTCTGCGTCTATTTCCACAGTTGTCCCTGAAACTGGATACCAGGTAATATTCTGAAAATGGTCATTATTACTGACGATACTACTTCCTGAAACACCATGTGCGCTACTTGATCTTCCCCAATGATCGATAACTGTTGTGGTTGAATTTATTGGATGTGAGTAAGTTCTACTATATTTATATAAATCTGCAATATAAGTACCTGCCGCAAGTCCATTCATATTCTCAGTAAGTGTGATTGTAATATTTGATTGCCAAAGTGATGTGGCACCTACTCCTATTAAGGGGTGAACAATTTGATATTTTCCACCTGAAATTTTTTCCATTGTCTCACCTGCATTTAATAGACCAAAGCCAGTGTAATCGTCATATCCAAAAACTCCTTTGTCTGTGGCATATCTTTGAATTAAAAATTCAACATCTTCAGGAGCAAGATTAGCCGAATATCCATTACTCGTGTTGTGCTTACTTAAAATTAGTGAAGCAACACCAGAAACATGAGGGCAAGCTGCTGAAGTACCATTGAAGCATTGAAATTCGCTATTTGGACCATAAGCTGAACAACTAGTGGAAGGAACTGTTGGATCTATAGTAGAAGAAACAATTTCGGTGGTACCAGGTGCCGCCACATCTACTCCTAATCCAAAGGAAGATGCCCACCAATTATCACCGTTGGTAGTACTTTTGTATTCACCATCCGTACCCGTAGCACTGACATTAATTACCCAATCATCACTATAACACGCCGGATAATTAGGATCGCTGTTACCATCATTCCCGCGGGAAGCGACAAAGACACACGCATTTGACCAAGCGGTTTTAACAGCAGATTGTATAACAGGACTATTATTTACTCCACCCCAACTACTACTTTCAATATTTACACCGTACCCATTACTCAAAGCACCTTGCACTATAGCACTTGAAATATCTGCATCTGATGCGGCATCTAGATTATTGAAAATGCCAAGAGAATATAAGGTTACACCATTGTTTCCAGCATTCACATCTCCTCCAGCAATACCAGCTATTCCACTAGAATTATTTCTAAACGCTCCTATTATTCCTGCGCAAGAAGTTCCATGGGACTTTGTTGGATGACTAACATTCTGAATGTCAATCCCATTAAAATAATCATACCCCCCAGCGATTTTTGATCCAGAAAAAGTTCCATTGCCAAACTCAGAATGGCCCCAGTAAATTGGATGATCAATAACCCCAACTTTTATACTAGACTTTCCTGTTTCTAAATCCCAAGCTTGATCAATATTAATGTTTGAATTGGGATAAGTTACTGTGGGAATAAGCGATTCTTGTGTAGTGCTTACATAAGTATCATTTGGAATATTATTGGTTATTGAGAGATGGTTAAGTTGTGCATACTCAACCGTTGGGTACATCAGATTCAACTGATTAATACAGTTCACTAAATCACGATCAGGTGGTATTGTAAGTATAAATGCACTCCAAAATTTTTCATTCGGAACCGTTTCGCCTAGTCTTGAGATTGAATTTACATCTGTAGTTTTCATCCAGCCAAATATCTTTACCAACTTCGCTTTAAAGTCTATATTGAGCTCGAATCCTAGATATTCATTCATAGAAGTCACGACAGAGTCTGGAATCACATCTTCAATATTTGCAAAGTTTCTGTCTTTGTCATCGACGAAAACTGTGTTGACGATGCTTGGATCAAACTTGACAATAATTTGTTCTGTCAGGTGGTCTGGCTTTCCAGCACTGTTGTTGACAACACCTTCAGACAGTTCGAGATAGGAATACTTTACAGTCGTATACCGCTTCGTAAGGTTTGCGTCTTGAGAAATACCAGTGACGAAAATGTTTCCTTTCATGTCGAGCTGAATGTTGAGCGGTTCATCATCGCCATTTCCTACTCCATTGTACGTCTCTTCCCAAACAATTTCGCCGTCAGGGTTGTACTTAATAGTGACATAGTTGTTGTCGCCATTGTTGAACAACTTTCCTGTGATAAAGATGTTGCCTAGCTGATCAAGTGTAAGTTTCTTCGCTTTTGCCGGTTTCGATTCATCAGGTGCACTGTATCTCCTTTGCCACAACTCATTTCCTGACGGATCGTACTTTATAGTTATGAAATCGTACCCCCCATTAGTCTTTTTCGTATAGCCAGAAACGATGATGTTTCCATTTACATCTATCCCCATGGTCTGAGCAACATCTTCCAAACCATCGCCGTCAAATATTTTTATCCATTCTAAACCGATTGTCGGATTAATTTTCACAGTTTGTATGTTTTTGTTTGATCCATCTTCAGTGTAACCTGTGAGAAAGATGTTTCCTGAGTTGTCTTTGGTGATGGCTAAAGCTTTATCCGATCCAACTCCAACCCCAGTGATTCTTTCCACCCCGACTTGAGTACCGTCCGTTTTGTAAGTGACAATCGCAAAGTCCCAAGAGTTCGCAGCCTGGGCACTGCCACCGGCTACCACTATGTTTCCATTCTGAGCCATTGTGATAGACGTTGCGGCTTCTTGCAAGTGTACATTGTCGTAGGTTGATACCCAGCTGAAACTACCATTGGGTTCAAACTTGAGTGTCACAAAGTCAGTTTGGTTAAAGAGAGTAAAGTACAATCCAGTCACATAAATATTTCCAAAATTATCTAAAGTAAGTGCGGTTGGAATGTCATGCAAATGATCGTTTCCATCCCAAGTAGTAGACCACTGAAGGTTACCACTATGATCGTACTTAAGGAGCACAATGTCGAAGTAGCCGTTTGATCCGGTTACCGCTCCAGCTACATAAATGTTATTGTTCTGATCTGTTGTGATTGCTACACCGTAATCCTTTAAATTGCTTCCACCATCGAAGTACTGAGTCCATAAGGCATTCCCATCATGATCATATAGTATCGTGATAATGTCCGTGTTGCCTGCGGAAATTACCGTGTTTCCTGTAAGTGCGAGATCGCCGCCCTGAGTATAGGTTGTACATCCCCAGTCAATTGAGTCCGGAAGCCCTTTCGTATCTACCCAATCTTTGTTGTAGTACTTTCTTGCGAATGTACTAGTGTTGAGTAAGAGAAGAAAGATGATTACTAGGTGTATGAGTTTTCGATTCATGGTGTAAATTATTAATTGTTTATATGTTTGTATTAGTACCGATTAATAAAATGCAATAATCTATTTGACAATCCCCAAGTTTTATTTTAAATTTCTGCAATAATTAATTTTTAAAAAATCAATAAAGCAGTTAGTATATAAAAATAAGAAAGAAGTCTTCATGGCTAGTAAGAATTAATATAGCTAAACTTAAAATTGATACAAGAAATTTACTTCGAATTGTAAAGATTTGTATTTAGATTTTTAAAAATCAATAGTACTTCTACTGCAGTTAACTAATATTTTGCTCTAACAAAATTTCCATTCTTATTTTATTTTCGGAAATTTTTCACACTGAATTTTTAATTTTTCCTGACTTTTGAAAATTAATAGTTTAAGGGGTGTTATAAAAATCAATTAAACTTTTTCGACTCCGGTAAATCGGTATCCACTCCAATCCTCACTTCTCCATTCCCCAAACATGGAGTTCGTCTTGTTCGTGTCTGCGCATGAGCACGTACTCCACCATCCGTGAAGTACTCTCACAGGCCAGCTCATGCGCTCTCATTTAGGCGAGCCGGCGCAACTACTGGCGGCTGCGGCTTAGCAAGCCCACACAGCCTTGTGTAGCCTCCTACAGGGATACCTCGCACACGCTACATAGGTCGGACGGGGGTAGTATTGAACTACCCCCGTTACACCTCCCACCGCCAGTAGTACTCGCAACGGATCTCCGTTACCCTCCGATCCTTTTGCCGGCTCGCTTTATTTGCTTAGTGCAAATCCGGACGCTCAGCTCAGGGCTGTTTTACCGGAGTCATTTGTAGTACAAGTACTATTGATTTTTAAAATTTTATTAGACTAAATTGTGAAAAAAATATAAAGCAAATGACTACTAGAAATATCCAAGGACATTCAAAAAAATTATCACTAGAAGAAGCATTGAATGATGCGATAGATAAAATTTACCATCAAAATGAACAAATTTGGCATTTCAAATTAACTTCGATAAGTGGAAAGTGCGGGACGGATTTTGCTGGCATAAATCAAAGCGAATTAATTGTTGAAATTGAAGCTTCTGTATAGAAATTTACATTTGTTAACAATTACACACACTAATTATTGATTGAATAGCAGTTTATTTGTAAATCAAACAAAAAAACTATGAAGTAATTCCTTATTAATTGTTTAATTATTTTAAAGAGGATTAATATGTTATGCTAAGCTATTTTTTGAACTAAAAAATGTTAGGAGTATGGAAATAAAAATAAATGATTCAGAAATACTTTGGTCAGGCTCGGTTATTGTATTCGATAATAATCCAGTTGATTTAATAATAGATGTAAGATTGGGCTTTTTAGTTCGTTTTGAGTTTATTGATGATATTAATACAAATAAATTATCAGTGAAACCTGAACCTTTCGTAGATGGTGTTAAATTCATTTTTAATAATTTTAATTACTGTCAGGGAATTGGAAACCATGCCCCTATTCCAATTGGAGAGCTTAATGGAAAAAAGCTATTTTTAAGTTACCTAATTTATGCATACAAGAGACAGACGAAGCATATCCATTATACGTTAATGTTTAAAATTTAGAAATATTATGCCAAATAACAATAAGATAGATTTAGATGAAATAACTAAACTACTAATAGTAGATGATGGTATCAATAATGCAAATACACAAAGGAATAATATAGATCTGAATGAAATAAACCGATACCTCAGTCAATCATATAGCTATTATGATGACGAGCAGAAATATTATAAATTGACTTCGACGGAATTTGAATTAATGAAAGATAACAATAGCCATGTATGGGAAGTGTGGTTCTATGCGATGCTTTTTCTCTGTATCTCATCATTTTTTAACGGCTTGGCGGATTATATTAATCACAATGTCCCAACAAATGAGGCGGTCATATACTTTAATTTTATATTTTTCGGCATCAGCTTATCATTGGCTTTATTATGTAGAATTATGTGGATGAAAGTAAGAAAAAGGCAGGAACAACTTATTAATAAAATTGAGAAAAAACCGCATTATAAACTGGTTAGCACATAGTAGTATTTTTATAAAATAGTGTAGACCTTAATTTACATTTTAATTATTTTGCGTTACAAGAAAATATGATGAAAACCATATTGGTTATCTGTACTTTAATTTGGTTTCTCATCATTGCAAATTAATTATTTAAATGCCACGAAAAGAAAAAGAAGACGCCAAGCAAGGTAAGGACCAGCTTGATGCATATTTTGATTTAACAGAAAGCCATAATACGGGTGAGGCTTCGAGCAGAACCAACATTCTCCTACATGAATATGCCGAAGCCGCTAAGCGCACACGTACGTCACTAATTGCTATCTGCATTATTTCTATTCTATTGTTCATTGGCGTTTTTAACCATCAATGGACATGGCTAGCGACAAAGGAATATAGGCAACATGAAATAGAGTGGAAAAGTAAACTTAAAGACCCGATTAATCCCAGCTCATATTTAAATACAAATGAAGCACTAATCGCAGCTATTAATCGATTGGCTGAAAACGACAAGCCCACTTATCCAAGGCACCAAATTCATGAATTGCTCGAAGTGGAAATGAAAACCATTGAAGTACCAATCCTTGGGTTACAAATTTATATTGAAGACATGCCAATTTTAGGCGGATTGGGTGTGTTGCTCTTGCTACTTTGGTTTTATTTTGTGAGACGACGTGAGCGCAGCATTGTTAAAATTTTGAATGTTGTTACAACCTTTGCCAAGCCTGAAGAAAGGAAATACCAGATAAAAAAAATATACACTAGCCTTGCATTTTCTCAAGTATTTAATTATATTCCGTATGTTGATAATGTGAAAAAGCCGAAACTACTTGAATGGCTTACATTTTGGAAGCGCTCTATTCATTCATCGCTCTTTTTCTCTTACCACATGCCCTTTATTCCATGCTTTGTTATTTTATTTGTATTGGCATTTGATATTTATGAAACATTCGAGCTTCCATCAGACCATAAACTAGTTCCTGATGTTGTTCGGTTGGACACTATTTATCATTTACCAATTTTTCAATGCGATGTTGATACTTGTATGGTTTATAAAAGCAAAGCAGCAGATTCAATTTATGAAAGGCGGGAGGAAGATGTTAATACTTTTTTGGTAAGAAATGTAGAAAGGATTAGAAAAGATAGTTTAACCATTATTGAGAGTAGAATACAAGAGTTGGATTCCATTTCTAATCTGTGCACCGATAGTCTGAATAAATGGAAGGAAATAATTTATAATGAAGGGACAACTTATAGTTACTATTTATTCAATGAACACAGGTTTAAAGACTTCATTCATCATCATCCACGTATGTTTAATTTATCAATGCCAACAGAAATTATTTGGATACGTTCAGTACTGCCGACGCTTATCTTAATCCTCAATTTTATCATGGCTGGTTTTTCCTTGTCAATTGCAAAATCACGTGACTTTCACATGTCAGGTATACAAATTCAGTACGGAAAATATTACCCACAAAATTATGATATTTATACTATACCTTATGCATATGTTTCCATTTTACTCGTTGATAAAGCTGGAGTGCCAATAAAAGATGTCATGATTCATGCTGTAAATAATTACCGAACAATGCGAACAGATAGAAATGGAATAGCACGTTTTATTGAATTGCAGGAATTAGACAATACTGAAACAATTGAATTCCATTTTAAAACTGAAAAATCTCATGCCAGAATAAAAATGCCGGGAAAATTCAACCTTATTGCACGATACGGAAATGAGTATACGCTGGCCAATAAGCCAAATAAATACTTAGAAGACAAGATAAGTGAAACACTTAAACGAAGTAATTCGGTAAAGCGCCCTAGCTGGCTATTTAATGATAACGAAAACAAACCCATCAGTCAACGAAGTGGAAAGCCGATAACACGTCTTGATGCTACAAAGGAACTTGTGAAAGGTGAAATGTTACTAAAATACGTAAACGATGGCAACAATGTTTTCTTACAAGAATGTGCAATTTGTGAATAATAGCTATTTGACCACTAAAAATGTGGTTCGTATTAGTACTAAAGTTCATTTATTAATAATTTATTTGCTTTTTCTGATTAAACAATAGTTCAAAATTCGTTATATGGAACAACAAGGAAATATTATCAATGTGGTATTTGAGAATTTTCATCAAGCGTTAAGATATATAGCATCTGGTTTTATTACCTTTGCAGTGCTTTCTTTCTTGAATTGGGAAATCTGGCAAGACTTT
>JBDKLD010000034.1:0-8987 GCA_039795715.1 Candidatus Parcubacteria bacterium
ATGCGCTCTCAAATATTTCGTACACAACCAATCAAGGCAAGACAATTGCTTTTGTTGGTCCGTCTGGATCTGGCAAGACGTCGATGGTGAAGTTGCTTGTTGGTTTGTATGTGCCAAACGAAGGAACGATTCTCTACAATGGTATTCGTCATGATGAAATTGATAAAGAAGAATTGCGAAAGCAAATTGGTTTTGTGACACAAGACACACAGCTTTTTGCTGGAACTATTCGCGAAAATCTTTTATTCGTCAGTCCTGATGCCACAGACGAAGAATGTCTCGATGCGCTCAATAAAGCGCAATGTCAAAATCTACTCACTCGTGGTGGTAAAGGACTTGATACGGTGATTGGCGAAGGTGGTGTCAAGGTGTCGGGCGGAGAGAAGCAACGTCTGTCTATCGCTCGTGCCTTGCTCAGGAAGCCGAAGATTTTGGTTTTTGATGAAGCGACATCGGCGCTCGACTCTCTTACGGAAGAAGAAATCGGCAAAACCATCCGCGATGTTTCTGAAATAAAGTCGCACATCACTATTCTGATCGCACATCGTTTGTCGACCATCATGCATGCGGACACGATTTACGTTTTGGAAAAAGGAAAAATAATTGAATCAGGTTCACATGAAGAATTACTGAAGAAAGGTGATGGACTTTATCACGCTATGTGGAGACAGCAGATTGGGGAGAGGTAAAAGTTTCAGGGTAGTTTATCTTCTTTATTGTGGAGGTGACGGGGATCGAACCCGCCACTTCAAATTGACGAAAGATGAAGTCTAGGCCACTAGCACCCCCACGGTATAGCCAGTCAGGCTATTCCATAGGGAAGAGTAGCAATCCGAGATGAATGAAAGTTCAAGAAAAAATAAAGTCCGCCCATTTAGGGCGGACTTTATTCTTCATCTCTCGTCGACATAAATAATATTCTTAAGTATAAAAGAAGTCAAATAAATTTGAACTATTTGTGGAGATTGTTAAGCCAGATTAGAACCGAAGCAGGAAATAGTCAAATAAAAACAGCTGCATGAGAGCAGCTGTTAATTATCCATTAGGCCATTTTTTCTTGATCCGATTGTAAGCTATCCAATAGCATTCTTTCCACGGCAGCTTCATTGTTGAGCTTGAATTTCCAGGTTGCCAACCAGGGGATAGACACGGATTGTTAAACCAAAAGTCTCCTCGGTATGCGCTTGACCAAACCCTTACGAAGTTTCCACTTTTCCGCATACGTATCTTAAAAAAAGTTTTTACATATTGCATGTAAAACCATGAAAACACAATTTGTGCATATTTAATCAATATGTCTTTTTTCATATTTATTTGTTTAGAACTGTTTGTGGACTTAGTTGAAAAAAGTTGGAACAACCTACATACATGGGTTTTTGAATCATCAGAGGCGATTATAGAGCGAAGGAGTTTAGAAAAAAGCCTTGTTATTGCTAGGTAATGGATTCAATATGAATCACAAGAGGGGAATTGAAATAAAAAAGGACTGTTGGTTTGCAGTCCATTAGTTATTCCGATTAGTGGAAGTCAATTATTTGCTCAATAGCCACATTAACTCCTCCTAAGTTTTTTGCATCAGTGGCTTGGTATAGCTTTTCAATAAAACAAGCTTTCATTTTTGTCATACCACCGTTCCGATATGCATCAGCAAGTTTTTGTCCTAACTCAGGGTCACCACGAAATATTTCGTCTTTAGTATCGCGTAACATCTCTTCATCACCAAATAATGCTGACATCTCTGTTCTCCACATTACGCCACCAGCCATTCCATTAGCTAAATCTTCTTTTACAAACTTCGTAAAACGCTCAGTAACTAACTCTGGAGACTCGATTGTCGGTTCTTTTTCCATGTGATTTTATTTTATGTTATGTAAATTATGATTGCAATATTAGTCACCACCTATTTTCTTGATTTTACTATACAAAAGTAACTTGTCAATATTTGTGGAGATGATGTCAAAAAATTGGAACTTTGTAAAGGAGTACGTGGAGACTTGGTACCCGCACATTATGGCATTAAAAGGGAAGCGGGAGGAGGTCAGAGTTATTCATGGGCATACTACTACCTAGGAAAATTAAAAGCCATACCCGAATTGGTATAGCTTAGCACCTTTAGTTTTTTTAGTAGAACGAACAAAATTTTGTAATTAGGTTGTTGCCAAAAGAATTCTCAGTGCTCCCTGAAAACCAAACTTCGGTTCATCTTTGCTTATTGACCCTTTATGCTTAAAGGAATCAGCGATTAGCAAGGTTGAGTCGTTAATTTTGAAATTTGCTTTAATTTCTCCTCGCATATCAATATTACTTACCATAAATGGCGGATGGTCACGGTTACCTTCAGGAAAGTGGCTATAGCCTAATTCCCGAACCTCTTTTCCATTTCCAAAACCAAGACATTCTAATGCGGCATTGGCGGCGCTTGCATGGTGCCCCTTGTCCGTCACAATGGCAATTTTTTTCACGCCTACGCTTGCTGCTCGGAAAACGATAAACATTCCATACGGAATTACTTCGTCATCTTTATACAGAGTGCCACGGACGTATGGATGGAAGGCAGAAGTCTCGCAGATGGGCATGTTGAGGTCAGTGAGTACAACATCATAGTCACTACCTGGGGTAAGCTGCTCCATAGCCTCTCGGAAATTACTACAGGTTTCTACAATAAAGTCAGGGAAATACTTTTTAATTTCCTGAGTTCCGATTTCCAGATTCTCTGGAGTATCGTCAATAATGAGTATTTTCATGATTTTTTCAATTTTAGATTTTTTGAAACTATATAGTAACAAGGGCTAATCGTCAATAAGTAGAACTTAATAGGGGTTGACAGTATAAACTATCCATGCTAATATACTTCCAGCTCTTTATACATCGAAGAAATCCAAACAAAGCTATTCGAGTTAAGGTAGATTAGCCCCTGGCACGTGAAGAAGATTCACCTGGTGAAAACAGCTACCAGAACAAAGTTGTTTAAAAGGTTTTTTACAAGAAATTAAGTTTTACTGGGACGCCCGTAGACTTACTAGCTAGTTTCAAGCCTTGGCTTAAGCAAAAACACTTCCTTTGGAAAGTGGACTTGGGCTAAAGAGCGGTGAGGGTACAACCTATCCTCACCGCTTATTACTATCCTGGACGAGATACAATTCGTCCTGATTTTTCAGTCCACGAAGCAATTGGTGGCTTGAAAATGAAATCGTTCTTAACTAATTAAAAAATGAAAGAAAACATAGTTGCCCAACTAAAAGATGCTCTCGGTATCTTGAAAGATTACCCAGGCATCAATGACACGATTGACATTGGGGCTGCTGAAAAGTTCTGCATCACTCTGTCAAAATCTACCCTTGCACTAATTCCTGATTTCAAGGAAATTAGTGAAACTGAAGTTCAGCAATTCATCAAAGAAAATCAAAATTCCCTTGATGAGTGGCTTGACGCACTGAATGCACTTAAGGGCGTCGGTGCTCATACTGATAGAGACGATGATGACTATGTCATTACTGGTGGAGTGCCTAAGGATTTAGCTGCTCTTACATCAGGCACTGACAGCGGAGAATTATATTTCTCTTTCAAAACAAAGAATCGTGCCGAATTTGAAGACAAAGCTGGCACTTGGGCTGAGATTTACGTAGAGATAGTAAAACACGTAAACGAGAATCTTTCGATTCCCGCCCTGCCGACAACGTAGTCTTAATTTAAGACTGCAAAGAGTATGACCACCTGTAAAAGGGTGGTTATTTTTTTTATACTAAGTGTTCCCCAAAATAGCTTTAATTTTTTGAGCGAGTTCGGCTTGATTAAAATGGCCGTGATTTTCTAGTCGTAGTAGCGGCAACCCAGTAGCCTTCAAAATCCGCTCTATCTCTCCGTCCCGCTCAATCCTATCCTGGCGCTGGTGAGTCTTGTCGTCTAGCTCTATGGCAAGTTTGGCGGCAATGTATGCCTTGTCGCATAGAACAAAATCAACTGATTTCTGGCTTACGTGGCGAAATGCCGCATTCCAGTTTTGGCCTACAACCTTACTATCAATAATAGTAGGGAGGTGGACTTGGGGGAAGACGTGGTACGTATCGCCGATAGCAAGCACGAGCGCGTCAAAGCATTCGTGCTCGGCGCGGGACATAAAGAAATCCTTTCGCTTGTACTGGTACTTTGCCTTCTGCTTTTCTGTATCGGTAAATTTTCCTTTTAGGATTGCGAAGGCGATGATGAGAACAACAATGATTCCCGCCAACAGGTAGAGTTTTGTCATATTGCAATAGTATCACCAAGAAACCTAAAAATTAACCCCCTTATTTTATTCAGAAAAAGATTGCTTGGAATTCTGCTGGAGCGCGTTAATCAGTGGCATAAGTATATATTTATGATGTTCTTCAGTGGTTAAATAGTCCGTTACTTCAGTTTTAGAAAATATGACCTTTCCGAAGATATTTTTACGAAAGGGAATTGTAATTATTTTCAGTTTGTCTGCCGAAACACATGAAGCTTGGAATAAATCTTTAGTACCCCTTGTGTCATTCTCGGTGGGGATATTTTTTCTTGACCCGTCAATTTTGTATTGCCACAGCTCAGCAACCATAAGCACAAACTTGGCTTTATTTTTTATAATTGCACTTGCAACTTTATCTATCACCATAACTTTGCTCTCCTGATTTTGAAAGGGGTGCGATATTATCATTGGAGCTGTGCCTTTTTCGTTAAAGATAAAAGAAGTGGGGATTAAATGACCGTCTCTTTTAAGATTACTTAGTGCCACCTGCGCGAAAAGCTTCATTTCATCAAATGGGTATTCGTCGGGAAAAGTACCTTCCAATAAAGATAAAATATCTTCTGATTCCCAAAAGTCGCCATATCTATCGTGTACTTTCCTTAAATCAGCTTCACTACGAGAAATACTCCCAGTCTGTATTGTTAGAATGCCTCCGTCTTTGAAACTAAACGACAAACAGCGTTCTTGTGGCGTAAGTATCATACACCTTAGTTGCTCGTCATCGTTAAGTTCTGCTGAGCAATAATCACCAGTACTTTTATTTTCTCTTGGCGATATAGAAAACTTTATTTCAGCGTCTTTCAGCATTGCAGAAAAGAAACGGTAAGCTTGGGCGATTGCATCAAGTAATTCATCGTTAGGGAGTTTGTTGTATATCCATTTCCGCTCAAACTCGAAGATCAGTCTTTGTTTTACTTCTTCTGCTATGGGTAGATGTATGACGTATGTATCATAAAAACCTTTTGCTACATCATAGCTGTCGCTCGTAGGGTCAAAAGTGAAAGTCATCTTTTGAAAATCAACCCAACCTTTCGTTCTCGCAGTACCAACACTATAAAGTTTCAAATCTTCTTGCTTCACAATGATACTTCTAGCTTCGTGAAGTTCTTTAAGTAGTGGATTATCTCGCATTTTTTCTTGCCAGCTACCATACCAAGTATCAAAATCAGGCAAACTATCTTTCTGTTTTTGTAACGCAAATGTGAGATTCCTAAGTGCTTGAATAGCCGTGTTTATTCCAGCACGAAAATCCTCAATTCGATGATAGCCATTAAGCGCTGTATGCCAAGCTCTATGTGCTTCGTCCAAGCGATTGTATGCTGTATCTAAAGGAGTTGACATAAACAAGATAAAGTAAATTATTATCCTAATTCTTCAATAAATCGTGAGGCTTTACCTTTCCACGTTTTAGTACCTACATCAAACTTAAAGTCTTCTTTGTTTACTTTGTTAACATACTTTCCCTCAAGATTTACACTTGATATTAAGTGGAGGTGTTTTTTAGCTCTAGTCATTCCTACATAAAAAAGCCGCCTCTGGCTCTCGATAGTGTCGTTACCTCTTGCTCTATTGGGTATAATACCCTCCACTAGTCCAATAATAAAAACATGCTCAGCACCAAGTCCTTTGGATTTATGAATAGACATTATACTTACGTTTTTCTCGGCTGCTTCATCGATTAGAATAAATAAATTTTCAAGTTTTTCGGCATCAGTTTTTCCTTCAGCTTTTGAATAAAATTTACTTAGGTCTTGGAAGTAGGGGTTTTGCAAAGCTTCCTCGATAGATTTGTATGCAGTTTTTATCTCAAGCGGAATCTTGCCTTTAGATGCCTGGTATAGTTCTTCAAAGTTTTGACCCGTTGCATAGTGCTTTTTGATGAGTGAGTATAGCTTACTCCTCGGAGTAAGTATTTGATAACCCATTAAAATTAAGTTTAAATATTTATTATCACTAAAAAGAAATTTCAAAGCCCACGATTTCACGATTAGCTCTTGCGCCACCTTACCCACAAAGTAATTTTTGTGTTCAATCCCGTCTGCTTCCAGTTGTTTTACAAGGTCTTCAATAAAAAAACTCACAGGACTTAGGACTAAAATTTTATCCGCTGGTGACGATTCCTGTACCTTGCTTATCTCTTTAGAAACATATTTGGCACTTTCAGAATTTAGTAAAAACTGCTTCGTTGTTAGACTGCCAATTTTGCCGCCCTTTTCCCATTTTTTGTCTACTCTTTTTGAATTATTTTTTATTAAATTAGTGGCTTTTTCTACCACGATATCAGGGCATCTGTAGCATTTATGTTCGTGACCTATTTTTTCATGTGATGAGTCATTGTGAAGCTCAATAATCTTTTCATTGGAAGCATCTTTGAAGTCGTAAATACATTGGTCGTCATCACCCAAAATGTAAACTTCAGGTATGATTTCAACCAATAAATCAATCAGCTCCTGCTCGTTCTTATTAAAATCCTGATACTCATCAACCACCAAAGTGCCATATCTAGATAACTTTTCCTTCAAATAAACGGGATTTGCTTTTGCATAGTGAACGAATCTACCTATCATTTGGTCAAAAGTTGTTACAGAAAGAAAATTGCAAAGTTCGTCAAAGCCAATTTCTGTCTGCTTAGAAATCTGATGCAATTGGTCTGTTTCGATATTTTCTAAGACATGCCTGGTCTTGTCATGGTTGTATTTAACAGCAAATTTATGCAACGTCATACAGCTGTCCTCGTTCAGTCCAATGGATACCAGTGATTTTTTGAGGTCTTCAACTGTGGCGTTCGTAAATGATATTACCAAAATACTCGAAAGGTCTTCGTTCTCTTTAATAATTGATTGTATATTTGTAGTTTTTCCAGTCCCTGGCCCTGCTAGGAGTATTTTCATGAATTTGTTACTCGGTGAGTGTATAACTATAGACACCATCCTACAGGTTGAGGCCAACATAGTCAAAAACTGTCCAAGGGATTATACTGGCCGTGCCAACACTTATGAAAGTGAATACTACAAAGGAGCTATCTATATTCCTCCAGCTCATAGAAGAATATTTAAAATACCTAAAGCCAGCCGACAATGTGGTTGTTTTGCCAGAAGTAAAAATCTTGAAGCAGGGGTTAGATATGCAGGACATTAAAAATTGCCTAAAATATCTTTCCGAAAATAATTTTGTTCAAGTTGAAGTTTTATATGCGCCAGAAGTCACACCCTCAAAAAAAGGAATAATATTTGCTTCACACACCTCTGTCCGCACAAGTGAATATAACCAAGTCGATTACATTCTCGATGTTGATAGAAAAAAGATAAACCCGCTTATTATTCAAGCAAAAAAGTTTTTAGCTAAAACAAATTTATCAGACAAGAAATACTCACGGCTGATTGAAAAAGATGGTAGGGGAGATTATTTTTACGATGGCCAAAAAATTGAGGTAACCAAAGAAACTACGTATTTCAAAACCTTTGATATTTTATTTTCAAACGCTGACCAAGATGGTTTTTTATCCTATGGAGATATTGAAAAGCAACTTGTTAAGAAAAATGTGCAACCCTCCCCAAGTGATACTGCCAAAGTTAAAAGAATAAATAATGTACTCATAAATGAACAAAATGGCTTTTTTCGTTTTGCCAAGGTAAACGGTAAGCGTTTAAAAAATAAAGCCCCCGACGGGGACAAGCTTATTCTGGCCATAAGGGGTGAAGGAGTAAGGCTAAATAACCCCAAATTATAGGAAATTAAAATAAGTCTTGCGATTTCTTGTGGATAACCAAATTCGGTTATCCTTTTTCTTTTGTATATATAGCCTTTTTGCAATCCATAAATGGAGCAAGAAATTCAGAGCAATAAGTAAATAGAAGATGATTAAGGTGCAGTCGCAAAGCCTGCATTAATATGATTTCAATTGAGCAATGCAGAAAAACCCTAGGAGATAAAGCCATAAAACTTACTGACGAGCAGCTGGCTACCTTGCGCGACGCTTTATACAGTACGGTCAATTTAATTTTTCACCACCTTCAAGAAAGGGAATCCATAAAAAAGTGAAAACTATATGAAAAAAACAAAAATTATTGTCCATAAAACTACCGAAGAACCAAAAGACTATACCCCATTTGTAATGGTGGCAGGTTCAATTTTTAGAGCATATAACGCAGGGGAATTAAATGGCGAGAAGATTCTAGTATTTCTGATGCTCTCAAAGAAGGTAAATCCTCATAACGGTATTGGGGCAGCAAACTATGCTGAAATTGCTGCCTGGCTCAAGTTAAAGACGAATGAGCAGAGTACTAATCATGTAAATAAATTGATGGTGGAGTTAAGAGATAAAAACAAACTGCTGTGGTTTTCAAAGCATGGTGGTAGCAGGGATTTTGAATATGTAATAGCAGACTATAAATTAGCAAAAAACTCTGATAGTGAAATGCCAAAATGGGTTGATATAGCCCCTTACTTCCAGAGCCAAGAACAAACCAAAAGCAGAACTAGTGAAAAAACTACCCCCAAGCCTTCATCAGAGCCTATACCGAGGCATCCACCGCCAGAGCAGAGGTTGGAACGGTCGAATGATGAAGAATTTACAAGCCTTAAAGACGTTATTCGTAAGCGAGAAAGCAGACCTCCCTATACGAATACCGATTCATAGAAGTAAACGAATCGATTATGAAAAACTACCAAAAATCGAAGAATCGCTTTCCCTTAAGTGAAAAGACGCCGAGTGAGTATCCCA
>JBDKLD010000035.1:0-4379 GCA_039795715.1 Candidatus Parcubacteria bacterium
TTGGTTTTCGAGACGGAGCATGTCGGATTTTTTACCAACTGAGACAATTTTTCCGCCAATGTTTTCTTTTGTTTTCTCACCTATTGTTGTACGTTCTGCGCCACGTCGAAGCATTTTCTCATCTTCGCGCACCTGCTTTCTCGCCATCATGCCTTCGAGACCATAGCTAAATGCATTGAAATATTTTGTCGTTAGTCTTGCTGCCGCGCCACCACCTGCATATGCGAGGCGGTAGTCTTTGGTGAACATATCCTTAATAGCGCCAGTGAAAACTTGCTTGCCCATTGATTTATTGAGGCTATTGAGGACGCGCTCATTGTCTGGGTGAGCGTTCATCATTCGGTTGAGGTTGACTTTGCCATCGACGATTGCCGCATCCTTTACAAGTTCAGCATAATTGTCTTTGGCTGGGTCAAATTGGTAGTGATTGAGGCAAGCATCTTTTGTTGCCTTATATTCTTCACGAAGTTTCTCAGCTTTTTCTTTTTGCCCTTGGCTAAATAGTCCCTCTGTTGCAAATTCACTTTCCCATTCTGGGGGAATACCTTGGAGCGCTGTCGCTGCTTGGTTGAAGTTTCTCATCGCGCGCAGAGCTTGTGGAGAACTGCCGAGTTTGTCCGCAAATTGCGCCGAGTACTGGACTTCGAGCTCTCCCTTTTCATTTTCTATCATTGGCACACCCATTGCTCCGGCGCGTGAGATGATCGCGTCCAAGGTCTCTTTGTTTTGATCGCCGTACTTTTGTCCGCGAATTGCTTCAAATGTTTCTTTGCGTGCTTTTGAGAGCTTACTTTCTTTGGTTATGCTGTGACCGATTCTGCCGAAGAAACCTTTTTTCGCCATATCACCTTTAAACTTCTCGTCAGCACTTTCATCTATCTTTTCGAGCGTTGCCGAGGAAAAAGATTCGAGCACAAATTTTTTCTCGCCGTGAGAAAGTTTCTGGTACTCAGGATTGGATTCGAGTTTGAGATAGTCTTCTTTATTAAAACCAAATCGATTGGCGTACTCGGATATCATTTTGTCACGTCGTCCAATTGCTTTCTCCTCTATTTTCTCGCGCGGGATATCAAATGTCGTCTTGTTGTCGCGAATGTCGTCTTCTGTCGGGCTAATGAGACGGGCTTTGCAAACGCCATCTTTGTCACTCTCTATTATTACTGCGCGACCATCGTCGGTAGTATAGGTCTCGCCTTCGATTTTCAAGCCCGGTATTTTTTCAGCACTTTCCGTGCTTTTTTCCCCGCCGTTAAGAGTCACGAAGCCAACTATTGGGCCAGTTTTCTTTTCAATTTCCGCATCTATATCGGCCCTGATTGTAGCTTCCTTTGTATTTTTATCTTCTATCGATTCTTTGTCACCTTGGGTGGTGATTTCCTGGATAGCAGCCGCAGTGGCTTCTTTGGTCCCCATACCGCCATCTACCAGTTCTTGGATTCGTCCACGAGAGACCTCTACTGTTTCTTTGCCGAGGTCGATACCAGTGTTTTCGTGAGTAATAGTTTTTTCGAGTGACATAGAAATATTGTACCAAGGTTTTGAGTAAATTTTCAAAAAAGCCTGTTGATATTGCGCCAATATTAGTACTTTTTGTCAAAAAAATTAGACCACAGCTACCCCGTTGACTCTGCTTCCTGGTCGGGATACCATATCTTTACCCCTGATACGACGTTGATTACGGTTGCATAAAAGCCTTATAAAATAACGCTTTTTTCAGAAATCACAGAAAAACCCTTATATCCTATGGTTTGTATGCATTGAGCACCTCTGGTCGGACTCATTGCGCTCCATACATGGCAGCAAGCCACAGGATACACAAATTAGGCTTATAACACCCTCCCATAAAACAATGCCGGGTTCGTCAAAAAACCCTTCATTCATAAGGTATTTCAAGAGATCAGCAGGAAGTATCCCCTTGCTCGTCATTCTCTTGGCTTCAACATTTGGTGCCGGTCATGCTGATGCAGGTGTTTTTTCGCTGTTTAGTGTGGCTTCTGGTCAGACAAATAGAGAAAACACGCCGACTATTCAGAAGATGAAAATCCTCGAAGTGGCCTTTTCACCTACCTTGAGTGGTCATGGCGGGCAAGATGTCATCACCGACGAGTCAGCGCTGATTTCAAATGACACTCCGATTACTGCTGATTTTGGACAAGAAGACAAACCAGACGAAGCTGTAGATCACCAAGGCGAAGCAACTATTCGGACGTATAAAGTAAAAAGTGGCGATACTATCTCTACTATTGCCGATGCTTATGGTGTTTCGATCAATACTATAGTCTGGGCAAATAACCTCGATCGCAAGAGCACTCTCAAGGTTGGCGAGTCGCTTACTATTTTGCCGGTGTCTGGTATTTACTACACCGTCAGACGTGGCGATACTTTGCTTAGTATCGCAAGTAAGTACGGCGCTGAAGTAGCTGATATTCGTGACTATAATGATAAAAATGATGACTCTCTGACAGCTGGTGAAAAGATTATTGTTCCGGGGGCTGAGCTCGCACCTGTGAAAGTTGCTGTCCCTGAAAAACCAAAAGTGCAAGAAAAACCAGAAGCACAGTTATTTTCTGAAATTCATTCAGAAAAAAGTGTTGCCGAAAATGGCAATGCTGATGCAAAAGAAATAACAGCACCCGCAAATGGCTCACTCATTCGCCCAAAAACAAATACCGGCGACAGCTCTAGCTTCATTCGTCCTATCGCGGAAGGTGTCGGACGCAAGTCGCAAGACAAGCATGATACTTGGGCTGTCGATATTGCTGCCGTGATAGGCACACCGATACTCGCTGCGCAGAAAGGCACCGTTATTTTGGTAAAACCTGCAGGCTACAATGGTGGCTATGGAAAATACATTGCGATTGAGCATGAAGATGGCATCCAAACTCTCTACGCGCACATGTCTCAAACAATTGTGAAAGTTGGTGATGTTGTTGAGCAGGGGCAGACCATTGGTCTTGTTGGTTCAACAGGACGTTCAACTGGACCACATGTTCACTATGAAGTTCGTGGAGCACTCAATAACTGTTTTAAGTCTTGCGAATAGCATTTAGAAATTTGTGAATATTTTTTGATTCTATAAAAATATTTTTTAGAATATCCTAACTAAAAAACTTCGGTCGATACTGGAGCGCCTCCAAAATATGGCGTTCTTTTATTTCTTCCGAAGTATCAAGATCGGCAATTGTTCGCGCCAGTCGGAGCACTCGGTGGTATGCGCGCACAGAGAGTGATAGTTTTTCGGCGCAGGTATTGAGTAATAGCCTAACTTCATTGCCAAGTGGTGCAACTCTTATCAATTCCTTTGCTGAAAGTTCAGCATTGGTTTCTTTCTCAATGCCTAGTGACCGTAGTCTCTGGCGTTGGTATTCTCTCACTGCACCTACTTCCGCGCGAATATTTTTCGACGACATTTCTTTTCCATTTTTATTTGTATCCAGCTTTTCATATGGAATATGCTCTACTGCTAGTGTGATGTCGATACGATCCAAAATTGGTCCAGAAATTTTTTTGCGATACCTCGCAATGTCATAGGGTGCGCAGATGCACCGCTTTGCCCTTGATCCATCGTAGCCACACGGACATGGGTTCATTGCCGCAATGAGAATAAAATGCGATGGGAATATTTCTGTGCCTTTTGCTCGCGATATTGTGACGGTGTGTTCTTCAAGTGGCTCACGTAATGTTTCGACAACCTGTCTGTTGAATTCTGGAAATTCATCGAGAAAAAGTACGCCTTTGTGTGCGAGGGTTACTTCACCCGGTTTTGGATATCCACCACCACCGATCATGGCAACATACGACGAAGAGTGGTGTGGTGAACGGATGGGCGGATTGCTCATGAGATTTTTATTATTTAATCTTCCTGCCGCAGAGTGAATACCTGTTACAACAAGCGCAGATTCTTGGGTGAGTGGTGGGAGTATCCCAGCAAAAGCTTTTGCCAGCATGGTTTTCCCAGTCCCCGGCGGTCCATACATGAGCGTATTGTGTCCGCCAGCAGCTGCGACAATCAGTCCTCGTTTCGCACTTTCTTGTCCGTGCACATCTGCAAAATCAATGACTTCTTTTTCAGGTAAGATAGCGATATCGTCTCTTTCATATTCTGGCAAAGCATCGTCTACAATTGCCTGCACTACTTCCCTTAGACTTTTGGCACCAAATACTTTTATATTCTCAACGAGTGCTGCTTCGCCGGCATTTTCATAAGGAACTACTATATGATTGAACCCAGCTTGTTTTGCCTGCATTGCAATCGGGAGTATCCCACGTACACCTCGCACACTTCCATCGAGCGAAAGTTCACCGACAAAAAGTATGTTGTCAGTTGTTGCTACCATTTCTCCGCTCGAAAGCAGAAGCGCAACTGCCATTGCGAGGTC
>JBDKLD010000036.1:0-4294 GCA_039795715.1 Candidatus Parcubacteria bacterium
TATGCTATAGTAATCGCATGAAATTCAAAGAAGTATTGCGCATTTCTCGACCACGATTTTGGCTCTATGAGGCTGCGACGTTTGGTTTGATCGGTACCGTAGGAGCACTACAAGGACTGTCATTTTTCTCAGATTGGCACTACTGGGTATTTTTATTGTATTTTCTCTTCCCTGCCAATCTCCTCATTTACGGAATCAACGATATATTTGACTACGAAACAGACAAACTAAACCCTAAAAAAGGTACGTACGAAGCACTAGTGACACCGGACAAGCAGAGCACACTGTGGAAATGGATACTGTTTACCAACATCCCTTTTTGGTTTTTTGTACCACTGCACCTACCGCTCATACTTTCGCTTTTTGCATTTATTTTTTTTGCATCGTTTTATTCTGCCAAACCAATTCGGGCCAAAGCTCACCCATTCATCGATTCGCTCTTCTCAGCAGGACACTACGTCGCAACAGGCGTCTTTGGGTACTATCTTGCGGGTGGGGTTAATTTTCCATTAACAGGAATCATAGCCGGTATGTGCTGGGCGATTGCCATGCATGCTTACAGTGCAGTCCCCGATATAAAAGCTGACCTAGCTGCCAAGCTAAAAACTATAGCAATTCTAATTGGAGCAAACCAAACAATCTATGCTTGCTGGCTTCTATATATTCTTGCCGCATTCCTAGTTTACAAAATTGTCCCGATCGCAAGCATTATTGGAGTAATCACCTTTTCATACTTCATGTATCGCTCGCTCAAATCAAAGACACCGGAAAAATTATTCAAAATTTATACATACTTCCCACTCATCAACACATTCGTTGGTGCAGTTGTCTCTCTTGAACTTTTTGCAAAAAATCTGTTCTAGATTTTCTCAATTGGAAAAGGGTGTGTAATATTTTCTATCCTTTTATACGCAAGCTCTGCCGAAATCAGGCAAATCGGCATGCCTATTCCTGGATTGGTGCCTGCTCCGACGTAAAACATATTCTTGATTTTTTTATGGACGTTGTTGGGGCGAAATATTGCAGTTTGCCCAAGCGTATGAGCAAGTCCGAGCGCCGTACCTTTGAACGCATTGTAGTCAGCAATAAAATCTTTCACAGAATAACTATGTTGCACAATAATACGGTCTTTGAGGTCAGGGATGCTGTAGTACTGTGCAATTTCAGCAAGTACTTTTTCACTATACCTTTTGACAAACGTCTCATCATAATCAAGCCCGGCAGCAATCGGTACGAGGACAAATAAGTTTTCATGTCCTTCTGGAGCGATACTAGTATCTGTTTTTGATGGAACACAAACATACATCGATGGATCATCAGGCCACTCTGGCGTTTTGAAAATTTGCGAGAAACCATGTTCCCAGTCTTTAGTGAAAAGTAGATTGTGGTGTTCCATCTGAGGAAGCTTGCCCTTAATACCAAGATACAAGATGAACGCACTTGGTGCCAAAACTCTTGATTCCCAATAAGCATCAGATTTTGTCTGGTACTCTTTGGGCAATAACCTTCTATCGGTATGTTCTACATCAGCATTTGAGACTACAATATCCGCAAACATCGTTTCTCCATTTTCTAGCAAGACACCTTTAGCTACATCGTTTTCAACAATAATTTGCTTCACTGATGTATTTAGTTTTATCTCAACATTATATTTTTTGGCAATTGACTCAAGTGAGGCAGGTATAGCTCGGATTCCTCCAGTAGGATACCACTCGCCAAGCACAAGATCGACGTAGTTCATCAGAGTATAAATACCAGGGGTATCCCCAGGAGCGGTACCGAGCAAGACTGTCTGATACTGAAGTGCCTTGCGGAGTAATTCACTCTTAAATTTTTTTTCAATAATTTGTTTCTGTTTTTTGAAGAGTGGAAGTTTTGCTCCTTGGCGCATAACACGAAGCGTCATAAAATCTCGAAAAGAGTTGTAGTTCTTATACATAAATTCAGCTTTGGAAAGTTCATACTGCTCTTTACCTTGCAAGAGAAACTCTTCCAATACTTTCCCAGCTCCAGGCTCGATAGACTCAAATAAGTCTTTATTCTTTTGCATATCAGAATAAAATTTGTAGCTTTTGCCGTCACTCTTGAGCGTAATCTGGTAGGATGGGGACAATCTCTCTAGCTGGTAGTACTCTTTGATATCCTCACCTAAAATTTCAAAAAAATGCTCGAAAACATCTGGCATCATGTACCAGCTTGGGCCCATATCAAAGGTAAAACCTTGATCTCTAAAGATCCGCGCACGGCCTCCAGTCATTTCATTCTTTTCAACTATAGTGACTGCGTAGCCTTTTTTACCGAGCATGCTGGCAAGAGAGAGGCCGCCAATGCCACCACCAATAATGATTACAGATTTCTTTTCCATAGTGCTTTGCATAATAGCATTGTTTTGCGAAACTTACTCACGACTATACGTTTGGAAAATATATCGTAATTATTCTTTTCAATCTCATCAAGAATCTCTTTGTACACAAGAGCCGCAGCATAGACAGCTCGTCTGCCTTTGGGGTGTAGCAAATGAATCCCTGCGACACCTTTTTCATACAATTCCCTAGTTCTCTGTATTTCAAATTTCATTAAGGCTTGCCAATTTTCGTCTACAGTATGGATAGAGATGTGTTGCTCCGTAACACCGAACCGATCCATGTCTTCTTGAGGAAGGTATATTCTTCCTCGTAGCTCGTAGTCTTCGCGAATGTCACGAAGGAAATTGGTCAGTTGAAAGGCTTCTCCTAGCGCCCGAGCATGTGGAAGTGCACTATCAGAAAAACCTATAATGTAGCTCATAGTATAGCCAACAACAACAGCCGTTCCGTACATGTAGTGCTCGAGTTCTGAATAGGTTGCATACCTCGTCACACTTAGGTCTCGCTCCATAGCCTCCAAAAAAGAGAGTGTATACTCTGCTGGAATGCCGTAGTCTTGCATTATCTGCTTATATGAATTGAAGCTACTATTTTGAGAAACTGTATTGTTTTGTGCTACGGAAATCCATTCATTTTTCCATTCATTAAGTTTTTGTGCACGATTGGTTACTCCTTCCCCATCAACTATTTCATCAGCTGCTCGAATAAATGCATAGTATGCCCAAGTCGCCTCTCGAATTTCCCGAGAAAAAAGAAAAGTAGCTCGGTAGTATCCTCTGCCGTATTTTTTTATAACATTTTTGAACATGCTATTTTTTTCGATCTTTAACAAGCGATAGCACATCCTGCCATGTATCGGCATTCTGTATCGCATTCACTTTTATTACTTGTTCTGCTTCCTCAAAATAGTTTTCAGATTGTATTTTAATATATTCGACTGCACCCGAAGTATTGAGAAGTTCTACAAGACGATTTTTTGCACTTTCGGACAAATCTTTACTACCCCAAAAAGTGAGGAATTCTTCCCGCTCATTAGCAGTAGCCTTGTTCTGCATATACCACGAGAGGAGTGTTTGCTGGCCAGTTTGGATATCGACAAGCGGAGTTTTTCCTGTTTCAGTACTCAAGGTGCTATCTAGGAGGTCATCTTGAAGCTGAAATCCGATTCCTAGCGATAGCCCAAAAGCTTCAGCAAAGGATAGGCCGGCAAGGTTGTCACCAGCGACAACAAAACCAAGGCGCATAGGTTGCACAAATGAATACCTTGCAGTCTTGAGTACCATCTTTTCAGTGATTGCTCTTTCATCGAGCGGCGACTGGGCAGGTGAAAGTACATCGAGTATTTGACCATGGGTTACTTCACTTACTAACCTAGCAAATTCTTCAGCAATTCGATCCTTGAGATCCGGAAATTCCCTCGTGTAATCAAAAAGGCATTCATACACCCAAGCAAATACGATATCTCCCAATAATATGCCAATAGATTCTGCGGTACTATCACCATACTGATCGGCAAATTTCTTGTGGGCAGACACAACGCCGTGTCGGGTATCTGCTTCATCCATAATATCATCATGGATGAGTGCGAAAATGTGGAGCAATTCAACACTAGCAAAAAGTAGGAGATGCTTTTCTGCATCTTCGCGATTTAAGTTACTCGCTTTATATATCAAAAAAGGTCGAAATCGTTTCCCTCCTTGCGAAATTACGGCAACATAAGAAATAATCTTTGCCACATCAGGACTATTGCTCTTTGAAGTAAAGCTATCCGATTTCTGATGTAGCAAGATCGCAAATCGCTCATCAAACCATGCCCGAAATTCCAAAAAATTCATGCTGAAACTATAGCATAGTTGCTCTATTTATTCCTTATTTTATAAAGGTTTTCAAAAATGGACACCAGCTCTCGATATTCGAATACTTCACAG
>JBDKLD010000037.1:0-7152 GCA_039795715.1 Candidatus Parcubacteria bacterium
CTCTCAACAACCGTCCCAGAAAACGACTTGGCTGGAAAACACCATTAGAAGTATTTAATGAAAGTGTTGCATTAACAGGTTGAATGTACCTGGTAAGGTCAAATGTACCATCGTGGTTGTCGATGAGATCCATGCCTTCAGGAATATTGACATTGACACCTTCACCAATTGTAATCGGATGCGTCTCCACAAAAGGATGGTCGCCATGCATCCACGACTTGAGCGCGAGTAGTGCCGTATTTGTTTTACCTTCACCTCCTCTGCCAACCATCTGCTCCACAAGACCATCTTGGCTTGGCCTGAGAAATGCCATAGCTTCTTGCGCGACAAAAGCCGTGGTGCCACCAATGAGCGCACCCTGCCGGCAGCTTTCCACATTTTTCGACTACGCATTTTTTTGAATGCCTGGTCTTTTTGATCAATGCCCTCGCCACCAAATCTAAGACCATTGATTTGCGTCTGCACGAGCGACTCGAGGTGCTTGTCAAAATCCAAGCCTTTGGTGTCTACCTTTCCCTCTACGGCAAGTTTTCTGAGTTCAACTTTTGCCTTTGCACGAGCAATATCAAGATCCCATCTTTCTTTTTCTATTTTTGTCGAATCTGAGTATCCAATGAGATCGATTTTACGGCTATCAGAAAGTTTGATGCGCGCCTCTAAGTCAATAAGTCCGAGCAAGCTAGTTTGTATTTTATCCTTTGCCACATCACCTTTTTCTTTTTCGAATGACAAAGATTTTAAGATATATTCTGAACTCTTTGTCAGGTAGCGATAATTTTCCATTTCCTCACGGCGTTTTGCCCCAGGTTCAGACACGTCACCTTTTGCCATTTCGCGAGCATGTTGCTTGCGCTCATCAGAGAGTCTATAGCCTTCTTTGTAGGCAGCAGTTCCTGCAGCAATAGCTGTGGTCGCGCCAAATGTCATCCATTGTAAAAGCTTGCTCTTGGCAAATGCTGGGACGGTTTTATTGAGAATACTCATCGCGATACCGCCAGCGAGGCCGACAGTGGCTTCGTTGATGAGAGCTGTTCCTTTGCCACCAGTTCTCTGGCTAAATTTTTCCACCAATCTATCGACTGCATTGAACTGAGCTTCGGTTCGCGCACCTGTGCGAGCGCGACCAATAACTACATCCAAGTTGAGATCGAGTTTTTCCAATCCTTCATAGTGCGCAATATTTGCTTTTATATGCTCGGCAACTTGCAACAAGTTGTCGGCATACTTTTTTCCAGAATCAAAATATTCAGCTTTCGACTGTCGAACGCTTTCCAAGATTTGATCTTTTTCCTGCAAGAAAACTGCTTGATCAATTTTGCCCGAAGCAAAGCTTTTTATCAGCGTTTCAATTTCTTTCTTTGTGGCAACGTCTTCAGAATTTTCCTGGCCGAGTTTTCCTTTTTTCTCGCCAGCATCTTCGTGAACAGCTTCTTTATAGTCCTCCATAAACCTGCCGACAACAGCTTCTTTGGCATCCATGTACACTTGCTTATCTGCGCCTTCGCCGGCATAGAGATTGTCGGTGTCCATTATTTCTTTGCGAGCTTTGTTTATTTCAGTCTGGCGATACACTTCTCGTCCGAGGTTATGTTTAAATACTTTCTTAAACCAGCCAGATACACCAGTGAGCTCTCCTTTGTCTCGTGCCATGCGCGCCTCAGCCACATCACGCGCCTGCGTCTCGATCGAATCAGAAACATCGACAATGGCGACATTGAATTTCTCGGGTCTTTTATACTCGTCTTTTTTTTCTTCTTCTTTTGGGGCAGCAGGATCTATGTGCATATTAGCCTAGGTAGAGTGTTCTAAAGCTAAAAAGTGTCTTGGCTAATTCTTCGTTGAAGTTTGGAATGTGTTTTTGGTAGAAAGTGCTGATATCCTGGTCGGAGCCGGTATCGAGTAATTCGTTGAGTTCGCCCATTTTTTCCACAGGTAAAAGTTCAAGTACTGTGGCATTGATCCTATCTTCGACTCGATCAAGCAGATCTTTCTTCATTTGAGCGACTACTTCAGTGTCGAGACCGTCGATTCCCTTTTCTTCGAGAATCCGATCGACGAATTGAACTAAAACTGATTGAGTGTCATTGTTATTGCTATCCATAATGTATATATTAGCCGTTAATACTTGTGCTAATTATACAGAAATATTTAGAGAAAATCGCTAGTTTGGTGTTTATATCTTAAACTCAATCACATCACCGTCTTTGACGATGTAGTCTTTGCCTTCTGTGCGGACTTTGCCTTTTGCTCGAGCATCTCCATATGAACCGGAGTCGAGCAAGTCTTGGAAGTAGACGACTTCAGCTCGAATAAATTTGTCTTTAAAATCAGTATGTATCGCCATACCAGCAATCGGCGCAGTGCTTCCCTTTTTAATTGTCCATGCACGAGTTTCATCTTCGCCGGTTGTAAAATACGTTTCGAGACCGAGAAGCTCATAGGCTTCTTTGATCAGGTGGTCAATGCCGTCTTCAGATACGTTTGTGCCTGTTTCGCCACCACTCGCCATCTCCGCGCGAAACATAGTTTTCTCTTCGCCTTCAAAATCCTTGAGCTCATCTTCGACTTTGGCGTCGAGCACGACAAATCGGGCTTTGGTCGAAAGAATATAATCAGTAAGTTCTTTGAATTTTACTGGATCAGTTTCATCGAGATTTTTGACACCGGAACGCTTATTGAGTCCGTAGAGAATCGGCTTTAAAGTGAGCAAACCGAGTTGCTTTACAATCGGCATTTCTTTTTCATCGAGCGAAACGGTATTTGCCATGTGCTCGGCCTCGAGCGCAGGCAAGACTTTTTTTAAAGCGGCTTCTTCGGCAAGCGCATCTTTGTCTCCGCGCCTGGTATCACGGCCAAGATTGCTGAGGCGTTTTGTAACAGTTTCCATGTCGGCGAGAATGAGCTCCATGTTAATGACTTTGATATCGCGGAGCGGATCAATGTCGCCGTAGACGTGCATGATATCGTTGGTGCCAGTGTTGGTGAGCGGAAAAATGCGTACCATTTCAAAAATCGCATCGGTCTCGCGAATGTTGGTGAGAAATTTATTGCCCAAACCTTCACCTTTTGACGCGCCAGCAACGAGCCCAGCAATGTCGACAAATTCCATGGCAGCCGGAATCGTTTTTGCTGATTTGGAAAATGCAGAAAGTTTAGAGAGTCGTTCATCAGGTACAGCGACAATGCCGACCGATGGATCGATAGTGCAGAATGGATAGTTCGCCGCAGGCACACCTTTTTTGGTGAGCGCATTGAATAGTGTAGACTTGCCGACATTTGGTAGGCCGACGATGCCGATGTTTAACATGCAGAGAATATAGCAGAAGACGACTTAAAAGTCATTTAGATTTTTTAGATTGCGTCCTTTAACCGGTCTTTGTACTTGGCGTAAGCGAATGAAGCCACGAGCGCGATGATACCAAAGACGATAAACGAAATGATACGGTACAGCTGTCCGAGACTCCAGACATCTATGACGACTTTTATTGCCGTAATGACGAAAAGGAATAGTCCGATTCTGCGCAAATATGAAACTCTTCCCACAAAACCGATTGCCGTAAGGATCGCGGCGTATATTGCCCAGAGAATCGAAACGTAGGTATGAGAGCGATTCCTGATGGCAGAAACTTGGATATTTGTAGCTTGGTTCATTTCTATATACCGCTGGTAATTTTCTTGGTTAGTATACTGTGGAAGTGGCATATTTTGCTGAGCCACAACTTTTGCCATCTTGTCTTGGTGGTAGAAAATAATCTGTGTGCTGAATGCATACAATGTCATAATATTTGCGATGACAATGAATGCTATCATTCCATCTTTCTTTGTGTCGGGCGAAGCACTACTTGTTTTGTAGAGATAAGAAATAATATACGCGACAGCCACCGAAAGCACCGCAACAAGAAATGCCTTGTTTGCGACTGGCGTAAATCCAGTAGTATTTCCCATGCCAGTATTCCAACCAAAGAAATTGAATAGCGCAAGACAATACACTCCGACGGCGAGCGATTGGAGTGAAGTATTTTTCACCGACGATGCAATAATCGCCAGCGCGAGTGCTTCCACTAGCCAAAGAATAGCAATAGTAATGCCGGTGAATTTGAGTAAAATCGAAAGTGAAATAAAGAGCACAGCAACAACAGCAAGGAAGCCACTCAACATATCGTCATTTGATTTCATCTTGTTCATGCTATACGTCGTAATCGCAAAGACGATACCGAGCAAGAGCGAGACGAGCGCAGCCATCGACTGGTGACCCGGGTAGAGTATCAAATATGAAGCGATTGCGAAGAATGCCGTATTGCCTGTCATGAGCACATATTCTTCGTCCTCAACTTTATCCGAAGATGCAATTCTCTTGAGGCTGACGCCAAAGAAAATAAAAAACGTTAGCCCCAAGAAAATCATGGCAGGTGTGAGAGCTACTGGTTCATAGTAATTCATTGACCAAACAATAAAGTTAATTATTGTGCCTGCCAAAGCCACCATGCTGAGTTGTGGCCACTTTTTGGCAAACGAGAACCCAAGCACTAATAGATTTAGCAAGACAAGATACGCAAAGATTTCAATCATATTGTTCGTGTCCGATCCAACCAAAAATGGCGTGATGAATCCGCCAATGACTGCAATAACGGAAATGGTCATGTCTTTATTGGCTACACCTAATGCAAAAGCTATAGCTGTCGTGACGACGAGAAGTATTGCCGTAGTAAACGCTGTGGTGAGATCATAGAACGAATGCGCAGCATAAATAGAGAGGTAGAGGATTGCAATGCCCCCACCAGTGAGAATCTCGGCGAAGCGCAAATACTTTTTGCGAAGGTACTGACCGATGCCCATGAGAATGAGTCCGATCAAAATGCCGACGACAATGCGCCCCATTTCAGTCACCCAATTATTATCAAAAGCGTATTTAATGAAAAATGCCACCGCCAAAAAGACCGCGCCGATACCCATGCGACCGAGTAGTCTACCAGAATCTTCTTCATGAGAAGTTGCCGGCTCGGCTTTTGGCCACATTTCTTTTGCAATGTGAGCCTGAGGTTGCGCCTGGTGCAACGGCACAGCGTGAGGCGCTGGCGCCTGAGGAGCTGCCGAGTGAGGAATTTTTGTCTCACTGAGCTTTTGTTCGAGCGTTTTAATTCGACGACCATGATTACTGAGCACGATCCAAAATACGATAGCAAGTACTATTGTGAGCAACATAGAGTAAAAATGAGCTGATAGCTATTAATGGCACTATTATACTACAACCTATCTAAACAAATAAATGGTGTGTCAGGAACATCAAGCCATTCCCCTTCTAAAAAATTAGAAACGCATTCTCCACCAATTGGCATACCGCTTGAATCATAAGAGGTTGCATGGATTGAGGCTGGGTACTCTGCAGTCGAAGGCACAGTTTTCCCTTTTGAGTCTTTTGTAGCTTTTTGGTAAAGGTACTCTACCTTCTCGCCATTTTCCAAAGCTACTTCTATTTCATACCTCCAAACACCTTCTTCATCGCTATTTATTCTGAGCTCAGAGTATTGTTTTCCTCCCAACAAACGATCAAAGGTTGATTTAATATTTTCCTGTAAAGGAAATTGCCTGTGACCTTCTTTAAAATTACGTAATGTTTCAACATTTTCAATTTTCAAATACTTTTCCTTATTTTCAACACTCATCTTGTTGTAGAGATCACTGATTGATGTATCAATTGCGTCAACTTTACCTTTGATTTCTAAAGATTCTTTTTCTTTAGAGAGAAGTAGTGGTTTGAGTTTTTCTAGATTGTCGTGAGTGAGACTGCTTTTGACTGGCTCTAGCACTGAAGTTTTTATTTCACCCACCCTGCGTTGGTGTACACTTCTTTTATTGATACTAGCCAAATATTCAGCGACAACATTTTCTTGGTTTTCAGGCGCACCACTAGCAGATTCGAGCTTGCTTTGAGGTGGATTTTCTTGATTTTCAAGTCCTTTTATTTCTTCAGGTTTTTTCTCCTTTTCTTCATCAGCCGAACCAGAAATGTTTGGATTGCCTTCAGTCATACTAGCGACCGCCCATGAGCTTTTGTAGCTCACCTTGGTATTTACGCATGACTTCAAATGTCGCGGCATTTTGGTCTTTGCCCTCGTGCTTGACCTTGCGTTCTACTTCCTCAGAAATCTTTTTGAAAAGATCAGGGTTTTCAGTCACCATTTTGGTTACCATTTCCTGCTGCTCGGGAGGCAAACTTTTGAGCTGGCGCTTGAGCATTTGTTTGACGAAAAAATCTTTGATTGACATAGTTGCACTATAGCAGAAAGTTGGAAATAAAAAAACCACCTACTTATGTGGCGGTTTCAGGAATTTGTTCGTACGAATACTTTTCTGCAGCAGAAGCGAAAAGTTGCTTTAAGTTATCCATATACGCGACTGATCTGCTTGTGTCATAGACGTAACCAAGCTCCATTGTACGGAAGTTGTCGGCGAAGTAATTGAACTTTTCGGTGTCATTCTCTGGCTTAAAATTATCGGCACGAGCATATGTAATCATGTAGTTGATAAAATCATCTCTAAGACTAAGGCTCGAGTCTGATTTGTACTCAAATTCCAATTGCTTATTGCCTGTGTCTTCATCAAGATCATCTAGGCCAACCTTTTTCGTGTTTATTAAGAACAAAGTCAGGACGACAAGCATTACAACAATGAATAGGGTATATACTACGAGTTGAGAGCTTATGTGATAATTTTCCATTGATATTTAGTTTAGAACGTTTGTATAAAAACATACTACACATATTTTACTTAGTCAATGGAGCATCGCCATGCTAGAGTAAGCGAAATACATTTAAAATGAAAAAAGCAAAACGAATGCTCCGTATCGTCTTATTAGTCTCACTTGTTGCAAGCGCAATCGCCTCCACGACATCCTGCCGTGGCACCAAAGAAAATTGCGATGCCTTCCCGAGATCGAGAAAATGAATAATGCCCTGCTATTTGCGGGGCATTATCTTATTACGAATATAAATATCCTTTTTAATTATTACTTACTACTGGCCCAGACACAAAATAAGTGAGGTTTGAAGGATTTGGGAGCTGCATATCATTACTGAAAGTGAACGTTACAGTTCCTTTTGTGTTAGGAGTAACAGTAAATGTTTGTGGCTGTGATGAATTTACAAACGTTTT
>JBDKLD010000038.1:0-6721 GCA_039795715.1 Candidatus Parcubacteria bacterium
CTTCAAACCCTCGGCTTCTTCGAGCGATACTTTCATTCCGAGCGCGATATCGTTGGTGATGTAGGTAGAGCCAGTAGCAAAGACACGAAGCGCCACAACCGAGCCTTCTTCAAAAACTGCCATGGTGACGGTCTCAGCTCCGACATCGACGAGCAAGCAACCCATATTCCGGTCACGATCAGTGAGCGCAACTTCGCCAGCAGCAATCGGACTTGCGACCACGTCAATGACTTCAACGCCAGCGTCTGAGATAGCAGTGAGCAAATCTTCAAGGTGCTGTTCGAAACAAGTGATAAATAAAACCTTGATTTCGAGCTTCATGCCTTTGACTCGTTCAGGACGTCCAGGCAATGTTTTGCCATCAAGCTTAAACCCGACAGGCAAGCGGTGGAGAATACGGCGATTCTTGATCTCCAAATTCTCCTCAGCTGCCTGCATGGCTTTCTGTATGTCGAGTTGTGTGACTTCGCCATCAGCTTTTGAAATAACAGCTGCGCCCACTGTTGTAGTGGATTCGAGACCAATGCCACCAACAGTCGCAAAGACGCGCTTTATCTGCACACCAGAGGCTTTCTCCGCTTCGTGGAGCGCTTTCTCAATCGTTTTCGTAGCTTGCTCAATATTCGTAATATAGCCGTGGCGCAGGCCTCGTGTAGGAGTAGTGCCAGTACCAATGATGCGCGGAGCGCGTTCACCTTTGACGTGTTCAGCAACCGCGACTCGAGTCGCGTAAGTGCCAACATCAATTCCCACCGTAATGTTTCTGATCATTGTATGTGTAAGAGGGCGGCAAGAAAGCTGCGCGATTTTCAAAGAAGAAAAGAGTAATTATGAAAAACGGCGCAAGAATAATTTTTCCGCTCGTTCCATTCTACTACTATGTACGTATCCTTTCAAATGGAGCATACCGTGAATAACTATGAATTTATTGTATTTTTCAAGTGTCATGCCAAACTCAGCTGCCTTTTTTTTGATAATTGGCGGACAGAGCACAATTTCACCGGATTTTTTTGAAAGTGGGAAGGAAAGCACGTCGGTTGCGTAATCCTTACCGCGGTGAGCAATATTCAGTTTCTTCGCTTTCGCCGGATTGATATATGCAATTGAAAGTTCGTAGGTTTTTCCCAAAATAGCATTTTTGAGGTCTATAAAAGGCAAGCGGGGAAGCTTACCTTTGGTTTCGTTTAATATTGAGAGCGTCTCGTCCAACATTGCGATGGACTAGCTGACCTTACCGAGTTTCTTGAGGCGATCGTACTCAGCTTTGCGCTTCATACGGCGGAGAGCGCCGTTCTTGGTAACGAGTTTTGAAGGCTTGCGTTCTGCGTAGCGGCTGCCTTTGACGTTCTGGATAATGTGGGTGTCCATTACCTTACGAGAAAAACGGCGCAAGAGGCTTGCGTTGTTTTCATTGTTGTTCTTTTTGACTTCTACTTGTGATGCTGACATGTGGTCAAAAGATAGCATAGATATGGGGTAGAGGCAAGAGGGAGGTAGCCGCATAGATACCCAGGAAATAAAAATACTTGCTAATAATTAAACCATGTGTTATAAAGAAAAAAAATATACCGACATGAAGACACAAGAAAAGAACCTTTACATTCCCTGGGATAATGAAAAAAATTCATTTGCTGTAGCAATGGATGAACAAATCAACGATTCAACAATATTTTATGCTAACGAATTAATTCGTATTATCGCAAAGTATTTTTTTATTAAACCGGCAATATTAACGTACCCAAATAAAATAAGGAAAGTCACCCCAATTTCTACTGTTTCAACTGCAAAGGCAATTTTCCTTAGTTTGATGCTTCAGCGCAAACAAGATGACGATGTAAAGCTAATAGCTAGATTTATGTCAGCAGGAATGCCCGAAGTCGAATACTATATGAAAAAAATCAGATTACTGACAAGGGTGTATGGTGAAGAGTCGATGGCTCTCAACTATAAACTTCATAGAGTTGAAAGAGAATTTTACTCGAAGCAGTATGAAGGCGCAGAAGAAAAACATACGAACATAGTCCCTGAAAAAAAAGTTAAGCCCGTAGTAATTAGTGAAATAATTGTGCCTACTCCTATCAAGCTAGCCAAGCTCCCTACTACTATTTCTCATAAAGAAATGCTTCCATTTATCTTCCAGAAATTTGAAGGAGAATTGGAGGTAAGTGAAGAAGATCTTAAATCAAGGAATAGAAAAAGGTATGTTGTCGATGCACGGAAAATTTTCGGGAAAATTACCTATGAATTATTTTCTATATCAAAAACTGAACTTGGACGGATGCTCAATAGAAGGCATGCAACTGTAAGTCATTGGCTAAAATGCCACGATAATTTTTATCAGTTCTCAGCAGATTATAGAAATAATTACAATAAGCTATCAAAAATTATTAACGATCATACTATTATGATCAAGTCTATGGAAACATAGACTTTTTTTATACATATTTTATTCCACATCTACCTTGATAGCTTTCGGTAAAATAGCCAGCTTAGCGTGGAGCTCTTCCTCTTGTGTATCAGCTTCATTTTTAGGAATAAGTGGCCAGAGTTCTGGGTCGAGTTTGAGTTGCATGCGCACCGTTATGCGACCACGTTCTGCTGGAGCTTCGAAAAATTCGGGAACATGTTCAAGAAAAAGCTGCTCGAGTTTTTTTGTGGCTTTTTCGATGGCATTGGTCTGGCCAGAAAAAGACAAATTGATGAGCCGTTTGTATGGCGGATAACCGAGACTCGTGCGGACCAAAAATTCTTTGTCAGCGAATTCGGCAAATGTCCCACGTTTTGCGCCCTCGATTACAGCTTCATGTGCAAATCTAGTTTGGATAATTACTTGCTTACCCATCTCACATAGGCGCATGATGAGATGCGCAGCACGCTCGGGAGCATTGTAGAGAGGCATAGAGAAAAGGTTGTCGAGCGACGGCACGACGATGAGGTCGACACTTTCAGGCATTCTACCAAATGCTGCCTCGGTGCCGAGAAGGATTCTTTTTTTTCTATCGGCGAAATCTTTTGCGGCAAGGTCCATGTCGTGATCTTTTTGTCGTCCATCGATACGCGCGACCATGCCGCCGAGTCCACTTGCGATTAGCTCTTCTTTTACTCTATCGATGCCGACGCCAAGCGGTACAAGATTCCAACTGCCACACCGGCTACAAACAATGTCCGGGCTTTTATTTTCATCACATCGTGCGCAGAAAAAAGCTCTCTCTGTATCTGAGAGAAGCGTGAGTGCGCTTCCACATGTTGGACATGTAACTCCTTGTCCGCAATCCTTGCATACCGTGTTTGACGCATAATTTTTGCGCATGGAGAAAATAAAAACCTGACCATCGTCAACGACACATCGATTGATTGCCTCTAATGCTTTGGTAGAGAGTGCCTTGAATCCTTCTGAGTCAGGCTTTTTTATTGCAAGATCAATAATATCAGGCGAGCGACCATGAATTCGATAACTCAGCCGTTCAACAGTACCCGCTGTGCCGAGACGAACTCGGCCACTAGTTTTCAGTTCGAGTAATGAATCAGAAAAAACAATTGGTACGCCGGAGACATAAGCGAACACTTCCACGGCAAGTTTTTTATCTATAATCGGTCGACGACGAGTATTGTAGAGGCTCGATGATTCATGTTCGATAATAATAGTGCCAAGTTTTTGCACCGGCAGTACCGCTGCAAAAAAAGTACCAACAAGAAGCAATGGATGCTTTGATTCTGCGGCCCTCACCACCATTTCTTTTTGCACTTTTTTGTTTTCTTCACCAGTAAAAAAAATAGTGTGATCGGTGATACCTTTCGATAAAAGCTCTCGCCACATTTTGGCCTCTTGAATTGTCGGCAATACGATGGCAACAGATTCTTTCTTGGCGAAGTATTCACGAATTAGTTTTTTGAAATAGACAACACGATCGTCTTTTGAGGTTTGGATGAGTGTTGGCACTATTTTCGCTGATGATTTCGGTGTAGTTGGCTTGATCTCTTTGAGTGTGGCATCATCAAAAATCGCTGGACGAATCGCTGAGAGTATTAGTCCTGGATGCGAAACATAGTAACGTGCAAGAATTTTTGCTGTTTTATACAATGCGCCGCCATGCAAAGTTGGACCGAGAACTTGCTCAATTTTTTTAAGTTGAAAAGGAGATTGCTTGATCGAGCTTTTGTCTTCTTCTATTTTGTCGACTCGATCGACAATGCCGAGTACTTTTCGCCCGCGAATTTTTATTTCAACAGTATCACCCTCTGACACCTCCTTCATAGTGAAATAAGAAAGAGACCCTTTGTCAGGCCCCGCGCCGATCGGAAATATGTGGACGGCTTTCATGTATCAAGCGTACCATTTTGAGATGAAATATATCAAAAGAAAAAGCACCACATAGTGGCGCCTGTTTTTTGTAAATCTCTTGCACTATCATTGCTCTGCTAGTAGCCAATTATTTTTCCAATCCGTAGAACCAAAATCTGGTACAAATCTGGCGTAACCGAGTTTGGGGACAGTCATCGATATGAATTTTATCGAATCCTGCCCAATGCCATCGTTACAAACTGCTTTCCCGATGTAGTAGGATGGTCCTTCAGAAAGCATGTCTTCATCTGTTGTCTTGCATTCTCTAAAGAAGACAACTTTATAACCTAGTAAGGGCTTTGTTGCACAGTCAATGATTGTCGCTACTTTAACAGAATCAATAACTAGTTGGTTTTCTTCGGAAATCCCTCTCCGGAATCCATCTACTATGCAGTAAGTGGTGAGTGCCGATACAACAAGAATCGTAAATGTAAATAATATTATTTTTCTATTTTGCATAATGTACGTCTTTAAGTTTTAAAGATTATAGCACCAAATCATGAAAAGTCAAATTTCGGTTATATAATAGCCTGGTATGGTATACTCCCGTCACAAATATGAGTATTTTCTCTCGAAAAATTGGCATAGATCTGGGCACGGCGAATACGCTAGTTTTTGTGCCGGGAAAAGGCATTGTCCTGTCCGAGCCTTCAGTTGTTGCTATTTCTGAGCAAGACAATAAAATCCTGGCTATTGGTAAAGAAGCCAAGGAAATGATTGGACGCACACCAGAATCTATCGTCGCATATCGTCCGCTCAAGGATGGCGTTATCGCCGACTACCGCGTGACTGAAGCCATGTTGCGTTACTTTATTCGCAAAGCGCTTGGTCCATACTCACTTTTTAAACCTGATGTCATGGTCTCTGTTCCTGCCGGAGTGACCTCAACTGAGCGACGTGCTGTTGTCGAAGCCACCATCCGTGCAGGAGCCAAAAATGCCTACATCGTCAAAGAGCCGATTCTGGCCGCGATTGGGGCAGGCATTCCTATTTATGAATCGCGTGGACACATGATCGTCGATATTGGCGGAGGTACGACTGACGTCGCGGTGATCTCGCTCGGTGGTATTGTTGCGGCGACTTCGGTAAAGTGTGCCGGCAATAAAATAGATGCAGCAATTGCGGACTACATTAAAAAAACATTCAATCTCGCAATCGGCGACAAAACTGCAGAAATGGTGAAAGTGAAAATCGGCGCAGCTATCCCGCTTGAAGAAGAGCTCACAGTTACTATAAAAGGTCGCGACTATGTGCAGGGTTTGCCACGAACTGCGAGTATCTCAACCAATGAAATCGTGCGCGCAATCGATGGCGAGCTCAAACAGATGATCAAAGCCATCAAAGATGTCTTGCAGGAAACGCCACCTGAACTTGCGGCTGATATTATCGATTCTGGCATTACGATGACTGGCGGTACAGCACAGCTCCGTGGTTTTCCTGATTTGGTATATCGAAAAACCGGCGTCAAAGCGCAAATGGCTGAAGATCCGCTACTCTGCGTCGTCAAAGGTACTGGTATCGCACTCGAACATTTGGATACATACAAAAAGAGCATTTTGAGCAAGAGGTAATATAATAGAGCAATGGAAATCGAACAGCTTTTCTCCAATTCAATCGCACAGGCATACATTTTCTCGAAAAATGATGCACAGGCGGTTTTGTCGGTTATTGAAAAAAAAATCGCGTTAACATTTGGCGCGAGCCCAAATGCTGTTCTCTATGAACAAGAAAGTTTTGGTATTGATGACAGTCGCGCAGTTTTTGAATTGGCAAATTTACAATCGGACGGGGAAACATTTTTTGCCATTGTCACACGTTCGCTCACTCGTGAAGCAGAACATTCGCTTTTGAAAACATTTGAAGAGCCCAAGCCCGGCGTTCACTTTTTGCTTTTTGTCGACAATCCGGCGAAGCTTTTGCCGACGCTTCTCTCGCGCTGTATTTTGGTTTCAGAAATGAATAGTAAAAAAAGTGCAGGCAGGCATCCGGCATTTTTGAAAATTACGCTACCTGAAAGATTTGCTTATGTGGAAAAACTTTCTAAAATTTTAAAAAAAGATGACCCGACAGCATTTCGTGATGCAGCTTTGGAAATTTTTGATGCGGTTATCGATGAGCTCAGCATTGGGCTTGGCAGTAAAACCACGCCACTAAAGAGGGAACAGGTTGAACGAATTCTTGAGCTTCGCAATTTTCTCAATGACCGTGGCTCGTCTGCCAAGCAATTGCTTGAGACGATGTCCATGCAATTGTAGGAGCTACGTATAAGAGTCAACACCTTTGCATCATTTCTTAAGCATTTGAGCCGGCGTTTTCATTTTGATCCCCATATGCATTCGTTTGTTGTTGTAGTGAGAAAGGTATTTCGAAACATCTCTC
>JBDKLD010000039.1:0-5888 GCA_039795715.1 Candidatus Parcubacteria bacterium
AGAACAAGCAAATGGATCGGTGATGCTCAAGTGTGAAGACACAGTTGTACTCGCAACAGTAGTCATGGGCAAGGACACAAAAAATAATCCAGGATTTTTCAACCTTACTGTCGAATACATGGAACGCTTTTACGCAGCCGGTATGATCCTCGGTGGACAGTACAACAAGCGCGAGGGTCGGCCGAGCGACAAAGCAATCTTAGCGTCACGCGTTATTGATCGCACAATACGCCCGCTCTTTTCTCACCACATCAAGAACGCCGTGCAGGTTATAGTCACCGTTATATCGGTCGGAAAAATGGATCCTACTATTTTGGCAGTGAACGCAGTTTCGCTCGCGCTCGCAGTTTCACCAATTCCTTGGGCAGGTCCAGTTGGCGCCGCACAAGCTAGTATTGCAAAAGGTGAGAGTGAAGTGAAAATCAATAACTACATTCCATACACCGGCGAGCCACAGTACGACCTCGACCTTCTCGTCTGCGCAAAGGATGGCAATGTGGTCATGATCGAAGCCAGTGCCACGCAAGTATCCGAACCTACACTCACCTCTGCGGTGACACACGTTCTAGGTTCGATTTCACAAATCGAAGCTTGGCAAAAAGAAATCGTTTCGAAAGAAGGCAAAGATAAGCTTGATATACCGAAGCCAGACGAAGACCAAGCAATGATTGTGCTTTTTAAAAAAGAAGTTGAAGCAGATATTGAAGCAAACCTTTTCGGTGAAAATTCCAAAGCTCGCATCGCGACGATAGAAGAAAAATGGGCAACAGAACTCGAAACACTCTACGGAAAAGAAGTTGAAAATCGTGCTGAGCTCATCATGCGCGGTAAAGATTATGTTGATATTGTCATCAATGAGATTGTTCACAAAGCGGCTATTATCGAGGACAAACGTGTTGACCTCCGCAAGATGGACGAAGTTCGAGCGCTCTATGCCAAAGCTGGTGGTGTTTCGAGCGTGCTCCACGGCACCGGCATTTTCTATCGCGGTCAAACACATGTGCTTTCTGTTGTCTCGCTCGGTGGACCAGATACTTTGCTCGAAATCGAAGGCATGGAAGTGCGCGGTAAGAAAAGATTTATGCATCACTACAATTTTCCACCATACTCAGTTGGCGAGACTGGCAGACTTGGTGGAATAAACCGCCGTGAAATGGGACATGGCTTCCTCGCGGAGAAAGCACTTGCTGGTGTTATTCCTGAGAAAGAAAACTTCCCTTACACCATCCGCGTGGTTTCTGAGTCAACAAGTTCGAATGGTTCGACGTCACAAGGTTCGATCTGTGGCGCAACAATTGCGCTCATGGATGCTGGTGTTCCGATTCTTGCGCCAGTTGCAGGCATCGCAATGGGCGCGATGATTAATGAAAAAGATCCGACTAAATATAAAATCCTCACGGACATTCAAGGACCAGAAGACCACCATGGTGATATGGATTTTAAAATTGCCGGAACTCGCAATGGCGTTACTGCGCTCCAGCTCGATATCAAAGTCGGTGGTATTCCGCCGAAAGTTTTGTTCGATGCACTCGAAGGTGCCAAGACTGCGCGCTTGCAAATCCTTGATGTAATGGAAAAAGAAATCGCAAAACCACGTGCCGACATTTCTCCAAATGCTCCAAAGATTCTTGTGATCAAAATTAATCCAAGTCAAATCGGTCTCGTCATTGGCGGGGGAGGCAAGACGGTAAATATGATCCGCGACAAAACTGGTGCAGAAATAAATATCGAAGATGATGGCACAGTATTCGTCACCGGCAAAAACGGCGCAGCCGAAGCAGCCAAGAAAATAATCGAAGCCATGACGCATGATTGGAAAGTCGGCGACGTGACAGAAGGCCTCGTCATGAAAATTCTTGAGGTCGGCGCAATCGTCGCGCTTTCAGAATACGCCGACGGCATGGTGCATATTTCCGAACTCGCACCGTTTCGCGTTCAGAAAGTCACCGATGTTTTGAAAGAAGGCGTGCGCGTGCCAGTGAAAGTTGTCGCGATAGATAAAGAACGCGGAAGAGTTTCGCTTTCTATCAAAGAGGCGAATAAAGATTTCTTTAAGAATCCGTATCCGCCAGTTGCGCCGAAGCCGAGCACACCAGCTGCGTAGAAATAAATTGGGAATAATAAAAGCCGTCACGTTGTGACGGCTTTTTGATTACATTGTTTTCCATCCATAATACTGATGAATTGCAAAAGGTATTTTTGCTTTAATTAAAGCTTTGATTATTTTTGTTTCAATTTCTTTCTTTTCATTAATTCTGGAGATGTCAGAAAAATAATTGCTCCATATCATACATAGCTCATGGCTTGTCTTATAGAAATGCAATTCATTAATTTTCTGGATTTCCTTAAGTTTTTTTATTACTGCTTTAGTAATATCATTTTTAGTAGCAGCTTCATCCAGCTCTGCATAAAAGCGGCTAAACTCGAACTTATAATGATTATGTACGAGAATGGGCATATCTTCTCGCTTGAGGATTTTAATTAATATTTCCATATTATTTTATTAAGTTTTAATGAACATGTTTACACTATCAATTCACGAACCCTCGCGAACTGAATAATGTGGGCGAGAAATAGTCTCGCCCGATACTTTACTTCGGCTTATATCCGCTCATGATCATTTTTGGGATCGTGAGATTAATATTATTTCCGAAGTCTTGGTACTGAAATCTCACCTTGAGATGTCCAGGGACTCTTTTCCTGATGTAGGCATTGAGCAGCTTGAGTCGCATTTGCGCGATCATGTTGAGATAGATCTCGTCTATCGGATCAACCTCACGTTCCTCAGAAATTAGTTTCCGATCTTTTGAGACTAATTCTTCAAGTCTGTCGATTGTTCCCACTGGATGATTAATCGAGTAAACTTCCTCGATCCTTTCAAAACCTGCGACTTCATATAATTCGTGAAGTTCGTCGAGGCTTTGCAGGTACCGGTTCTGATTGATAATCTCAAAACCAGCCAGGTCGTTCTTCTTTCGCATAATATCCTGGAAGACTGGCTGAGTTTCGTTATCGAGAGCTAAATCCCACATAACGAACTTCCCGCCCGGCTTTAGTATCCGGAAGATCTCCCGTACAGCTTTTTTCTGCTCGCCGAAGCTGATTTCGTGGATACCCATCTTCACGACGACAGTATCAAAGAAATTATCTTCAAACGGACAGAAGCGTATATCACCCTTTATGATATTTTCTGCAGGGATAGCCAGCTGCTGCCTCGCTCTTTCAAGCTGGGCTTCGCTTTCATCTAGGATAAATAGTTCTGGCGGATTAGATAGGTTCTGAGTAAGATTGAATATTCTTTCGGTAACTGCACCGTAGCCGGCACACCCTTCAAATATTCTTTGTCCTTCCTTGGGCTCGAGAGCGCCAAGCAGGGCAGTGAAATCTGACTCAGTAACGCTATGGATCTTCTCATAGCTCACGATACGGTAATCAAATCCTTTATTATTCAGTTGTTTCATTTTAGGTGGTTTATATGTTCGGCCGAATCACACAAACCACTTATTTAGACTAATTTCTAGATTAATAATAGCATTCTTTATGTATACTGTCAAAGCATCTAACAGTGTGTCTGTATTATGTATTGATTTATAAGGGTATATTAGGTTTATTATTATTTGTCAGAAAAGTTGACATAATAGGCCATAAGCATATACTTACCTTATGTCAGAAGAATTAGTTAAATCCTTAGAAAAACTGGGTTTGAACGAGAAAGAATCAAAGATTTACATTGCCGCCCTAGAGCTTGGGAAGTTTTCTGTGCTCTCCCTGGCTTCGAAGACGGGGATCAAGCGTCCAACGTGCTATCTTATTCTCGATGAACTATGCAAAAAAGGCCTTATTTCTACTCACCCCAAGGCAAAGAAGGTGATTTATGTTGCTGAGCACCCGAATAACCTCCTGAAGAAGACAGCAGGCGCTCATGCTCTGGCAAAAGAAATCGTTCCTGAGCTCCAAAGCCTAATAGATTCAAATGCCGAAAGGCCTAACCTTAAAGTCTATTCCGGACAGAAGGGAATTCAGGGTATTTACGAAGACATGCTTGAAGATGGCTTTGATCTTTACTACATCACATCCACCAAGGAACTTGTTGAGGCGGCGGGGAAGGAATTCATTGATGATTGGATAGAGCGCAGAATAGCCAAGGGCGTCAAAACATTTCGCATAAGCGTTCAGGAAAAAGAAATGCCGGAAATTCCTCTCTATGTCGGATCCGCAGAAAACATGCGTTCAGTACGATACGCGCCGCCGGGTTTTGTGACTCCTTACACTATTTATATATATGGAAAAAAAGTTGCTTTCATTTCTACTAAAAAAGATCTGTTTGGTTTTATTGTTGAAAGTGCGGATCTGGCTATTTCAATGAAGGCTATGTTTGATGTCGTGTGGGGGATTTCGAAAGTGGAGTAGAAAAAATAAAAAGTCAGATCATAACGGTCTGACTTTTTTTTCATCGAAGAAAGTAAAGGTGTACTCGAAGTTGCTATCGTATATACGGGCTTCTTGCGGAACTCGATATATTTTATCGACAGAAGCAAACTCTTTGCCCTCACTTTTTGAATAGTATTTAATTGTCACTAATCTATTTTTATACCCCTTCCTTCGACGATAGACTGTGAGTTTTGAATCGGCGTGTTTTCGAATGAACTTTACTGCTTGGTCCAGAGTCATTATTTTTTCCATCGATTGATTTTTTTTGATTCTATACTTATTGCGAAATATAGCAAGGTGTGGGGGAATAAAAAAAGCCGTCATTTTGTGGCGGCTTTTATTATTACTTTAAATATTATTAGTCATGAAGTAATTATCAATTTCCCCAATCCCTTTTCGAAAATTTGCTTGGTTTCTTTCCTTGTTTTTAATTGTGGGTGAACATTTTTACACTATCAGATCACAAACTATTTATGAACTGAATAGTGTGCGCAAGCAATAGGGAATTACACAGTGAATTCGATTTATTTTAGGAAAACTTGCAAAACTTTTTTGAGAAGAATATAATTAGGGCTCATTTGGGTTATCCCACGGCCTCTGCGCAAGCTGAGGAAAATTTAGAGATTAAGAAGTGCCTTGAGGCGCTTTTTAATTTTATCAAAATCCGCCCTGTCGAGTTCACCATTTTTACTAGAAAGCCGCCTAAAATCTAACAGGCGCAATTGGGAAATATTGGCAGTAACATTTTGGTCTCTATGGGTAATTGATACGTACCAAGTACCATCTCTTGTCTTAGTTGATAGGGGAATACCTATAAATACATAGTGAGAAAGTTTCTTTAGAATAATCACAGGCCTGGAGAATAACTTACTCTTCCCATTTACCTCATATCCCACATTCTCACCTAAACTGCACCACCAGACTTCGGCTTCCTTAAAATATGGGGGCGTTTGTGCTTTTTCATGAAGTTTTTGCTTAAGAGAAACCCATTCAAAAAATCTTTTTATCATTGCCAAAGCGTACTAAACTGAGATGAAATAATTATTAGTTTTCTAGCAACCAAACCACCCATATTGTATATTTAGCCTATGTATAAAAAAGTGGTTATATTCACTTGTCTAGTAATTGTTGTTGCGACACTTGGATATATTACATTCTTTCAATCTGAGCCCTCCACCCAATTACCAACCCAAAACACAGAGGCTGTCGCTCCAGTAGCACAAGAAGTGAGCAATGTCCTGACAACAAGCCCAGTTGGTCCAACAACCGAAGGGGGATTCACGATAATATTACCAACACCACCGAAGACCAAAGCAATAAACAAACCTGCTACCGTCACTACTAGTAGTAATAATTCTGCAAGTAACTCTACTCAGCCTTCAAGCAACACGACACAACAAACAAACACTCCAACACTACCAGCAGAGCAGAGTAATGCCCAGACGGGGACTGATCCC
>JBDKLD010000040.1:0-16194 GCA_039795715.1 Candidatus Parcubacteria bacterium
GCCATATAGTACATCGTACAGAGGACAAAGCCTGAAGTCAAATGCTGTTCAGTATACCTACTTTACTCTTCTCTCGAACTGATTAAGATGCACTCATGCTTGATCGAATTAAAATAACAGACTGTATTTTGAGAGCACCGCGCAAAGATGAAACTATTTCTAATCAACATTCGTGTCATGAGTTTGGAATGCCAGATACGAGCAAAATGACGGAAGACGAGCAAATGGAATATCTCTCAGATATTTTGCTTGAGTGGTATTTTAATGAACAAATTAAAGCCGAAAATGCATCTTGACTTTTTACCAAAAGAGACTATACTATAGGCATCACCACGAAAAGGCTCCCTAGAGGTTCTGTCCTCTCGGGGCCCTTTTTATTTACGCGGCTTTCTCTCTAACTTATCTTTCAATGGATTTATGAATGCAAGATATTTTTTGTCGCTCTGGTTAAGTTTCTTAAGGAGCGCAGAATAGCGAAACTGGTTTGGGATGAGCACCGTTTCTAGCTTTTCTTTTTTAATAAGGTAGTCTGCTAAACAGTAGAAGTCACCATCACCACTGACGATGACGGCTTTGTTATAGTTGTCATACTCGATCATCGCCTGGAGCACAAGCTCTGCGTCACAGTTACCTTTGGTAGTACCATCTTTATATGAAAGTGTTGGTTTGAATACGAGTATGAAGCCAACATTTTGGAGATCGGTGTACATCGCTTGGTTCGTTTGAATGTAGCCAATGAAAAGATATGCTTTTTCAATGTTGTACTTTTCCTTAAGGAAAACTCTGAAGCGAGCAAAATCAAGTTTCCAACCAAGATCTTTTGAGAGCGCCAGGTAGAGGTTTTGACTGTCTATAAATGCATAATTGGGCTTTTGGGAATCCACATGGTGGATTCTATCATAATCACGGGGATTGATACACGAGCTGTTTTTGAATGCAGAAACCGCAACTTGCGTTGCGGTTTCGCGTCCTGCCACCGAAGCAACAGGAGAAGTACATGCATTATATATCTCCTACTTTTTCCCACAAGACTCACATATAAATAGGAAGTTCTCCTCACTTACCTCACTGATGGTAACTACTACAATAAGTTCATGGCAAAGTACCCAATTACAAACTCGCTACTCACACATAGAAAAAGGGTTGGACTTACTCAAATGGTTGTTGCAAACAAGTTAGGCTTTACGACCGCAGAGCGGATCTCTGCCTGGGAGAAAGGAAAATCAATGCCGAGTGTAGTGAACCTATTTAAACTCGCTGCTCTCTTCAATACATATCCGCATGAACTATTCAAAGAGCTATACTCAAAAGTTAAAGAAGCAAGAGAGACGTGAGGGCCACTGCAACGACAAAAGTGAGTCCGGTGGTCATACAATAAAATCCAGCTTTGAAGTATCGTTTATTGTGCTCCCACGTCTCAATCCAAAAGTCCCGAGCTCGTTCAATGTTTAGTGTTGGAATACAGGAAACAACATTGATGTGGTATCGATGTACCTTGCGCCAATAGGTAAAAAAGAAGACCGATGAGATGCAAAGCAGGAGAATGCCAAGACAGAAAACTATAAAGTAGCCAAACCCAACCTCCCTCACCACACCCTGAAATTTTTCAACAAGGAAAACAATGGCCGTTAAATTAAATGCGAAATAGAAAAACGTTCCCTGCTTATCACTCTTAGCAAGGGCAATCATCTCTTTTATGTATTCTTGTTTGACTGAGTTTTCAATAGGATCTGTATTTGAAAACTTTTCAAACTCGAAATTGGTGAATAGGTCATTCTTAAACATACATATAAAGGTAAGTATCATTTAGCTACTTACTACTTCAGTTTTACCAGGATTTATAAAGTACGTCAATAACAAAATTCGATTTTATCCTTTGTTATCAATGCGCTTTTGTTTTAGGCAGAAATGCCTAATGCGGAGACGGAGAGATTCGAACTCTCGAGGCCTTTTACAGCCTGCCTCCTTAGCAAGGAGGTACGTTAGACCACTCCGACACGTCTCCAGTCTGACTACAGTATCACAAAAATGCCTATAAAAAAACTGCCCAAAATTAAAAATTGAGCAGTGTTTACTTTATAACCCAAATAGATTGACCAATTCCGCGACTCTGGGCAAGCACGAGTAACCTTGCTTTCAAATCTGGGCAACGCTGAATTTCGCACTCCTTTTGGATCATTTTCCAAGTTGGAATATCCCTGTCTTTTAGCATTTTCCCAACCAGCGTATCACTTGCCTTTTTCTTTTCCTCGACAGATTCGCCGATGTATTCAGCATACTTTTGAGCAGCCCCATCAAGCGCCTGCTTGTTTTTCTTGCTTTGGTCAGTTAGATAGTCGAGAAATGCTTCCAAATGCTGTTTCTGGAGATCGTATTCACTTACTACTGTGGATGCCACTATTGCGTTTTCTTTCATGTCTTTATTTTTTATGTTTATTATAAAATACCACGCAAGAGGTATACGTCAAATATCCCACTGGCAAATTGCGTCGTCCCTCAGCCTGTAGTACTATTCTATACATGAAGAAAATACTGATTGTTGAAGATGATACATTTCTTAAAAATCTAGCGGCCAAGAAGCTCTCGTCAGAAGGCTACGAAGTTACTACTGCTTCAAATTCCGAAGAAGCAAGCACTGCGATAGAAAAAGAAGTCCCAGACCTCGTACTTCTCGACCTCCTCTTCCCTGGCAACACAGATGGTTTTGGCATTTTGAAAAAGATTCGCGAAAATATTCACCTAGCTGATACTCCTGTTATCATCTTTTCCAACCTCTCTGACGAAAAAGATATGGCAAAAGCCAATGACCTCGGTGCAACCGACTACATGGTCAAGTCCAACTTTACGCTCGATGAACTCGTAGAGAAAGTAAAATCCGTCATCGCTATCTAGCTCAAACTCCGCCCTAGCGGAGTTTTGATTTGTCACAAATATTTATATAATTGTCCTATGCTACAACTGATCATTATCGCTGTCCTGATTATCTTGCCAATATTTTTTCTACTATCTGCCTTTACGCTCAAGATAACAACAAGGATGTTGCGCGCTGGCAGAATGCGATTTCGAAGAGCGATGCTCGTGCAATTTCTGCTTCTCCTTGTGCCAGGTATCATTTACCTCGTCCTCTACCTTTTCGATTTACCAAAAGTTGCCGAGGTTGCTTCGCTCATTGTGCAGACCTGGATCTTGCACCATTTTCTCAAAGTTGATTTCAATACTGGTGTCGTTAAAACTATTTTCGTCTACATTGTTTCGACTATTTTTACCGGTATTCTGGCCTTGCTCATGATTTTTTGCATTCGCACATTCGTGTTGTCACCTTTCATTGTGAACGGCATTTCAATGAGCCCGACATACGAAAGTGGCGACTATTTGTTCGTCAATAAATTTGAGAAATCGTACAAGCGCCGTGATGTTGTTATTTATTTGTACGACGAAAAGTCATTTATCATCCAGCGCGTCATCGGTCTGCCGGGTGAAGAAGTCACCGTGGCAAAAGGCGCCGTGCGTATCAATGGTGAAATTCTGCCCGAGCCATACGCGGTAGGAAAAACGCTTGGCGACGCGAACGTCAAACTTTCTGAAGGGCAATATTTCATGCTCGGCGACAATCGCGAAAATAGCTTTGATTCACGCAAGAAAGGCCCTGTTTCGGCAGACACAATCGTTGGTATTGTTTTCAAGAATTTTAGGACACTGCTAAAAGAGTAGTATTTTGCAATTTGGTACAATAGTCGGATGAATCTCGATGACAAACTGATAGACCACCTTCGTATCGCCGAACCAGAACGCAAAGCACTCGAGCGACTTGGTGTGCAAACTATTCGCGACCTGCTCTACCACTTCCCTGCTCGCTATTCTGATATTTCAAAAGTTTCAGCGATTGCCGATCTCGTGCCAGGTGAAAATGCGACCATCGTCGCGCGAGTCGTGCGCGCCGAAACCAAAAAAGGATTCAAGAGTAAAATTCCAATGGCGGAAGCTGTGCTCGAAGATGCCAGCGGGAAAATCACTGCCATTTGGTTTCATCAGGCGTACATCGCCAAAATGTTGCCGGTTGGCGGGACAGTCACACTCACTGGGCGACCATCGTTGCGCGCGGGCAAAAATAGTGGCGCAGATACTTTGTATTTGGCAAACGCTGAATTCGACAAAGGCACGGCTTTGCCAATCGATTCTCATGACAATCTTTTTGCTACGCCGTCAGCGGACGGAGATATCGAGGGCACGCATATTCCCATTTATCCTGAGAGCAAAGGTGTGTCGTCGCGTTTTTTGCATCATTCGATAGAAAAACTTTTTGCGCGAGGAGTACTAGACGCCGAGCCCGACGCAATTCCCGTCGACATTTTAGAAAAATATAAATTGCCAAATTGGAAAACCGCGATGCATTGGCTTCATATTCCGCGCCGCAGTCGCGATGCGCTCGCTGCTCGCAAGCGTTTTGCTTTCGAAGAAGTTTTTTACATTCAACTTCAGAAAGCCAAAGACCGTTCCCTGCTCCAATCGTTGCCGACTCAAAAAGTGATCATCGATGATAACAAAGTCGAAACGTTTATCGGTCGCTTCCCTTTCAAGCTCACCGCTGGTCAGCGCGACGCTATCGCCGGAATTTTTTCTGATTTTGAAAAAGGCGCGCCAATGTCGCGACTACTCGAAGGCGATGTCGGTTCAGGTAAAACTGCTGTGGCTGCGGCTGCGGCTTTTGCTGTCGTAAGCTCACGCCCAGATGGAAAAAACTTCGGCAACCTTCAGGTGGCATACATGGCGCCAACGGAAATTCTCGCCGCTCAGCATTTTGAATCATTTATAAAGTTCTTCGAAGGACTGAACGTACGAGTCGGTTTGCTCACGGGAAAAACCGCGCGCAAATTTCCAGCGAAAGTTGCGACTGGCAGTCGTGGACTCGGCAACACTGCAACTGGTTGGACCGACATTTCTCGCGCACAACTTTTAAAGTGGGTCGCTAATGGCGAAATTCCAATTCTCGTCGGCACGCATTCCCTCATTCAGAAATCTGTGAAGTTTAAACATCTATCGCTCGTCGTGATAGATGAACAGCACCGTTTTGGCGTGCGACAGAGAATGCAACTCGTACGACGGACTTCGGGTGACGATCTTTCTCTTGCCGCAACAACAGCGAACATCACCGCCGAAGCTAAGCAAAGTGCCAGTCGCGATTTTACTTTTTATAAAGACTTGTCGTACAGATTGACGCGTATCATCACCGAAACTCGCAACAAAGTCGGCAACCTTGGCAGGGGTGGCGACGATTTTATTCGCCTCCTCCGAGAAGCGCTCCGTCGCGAAGACATTCATTTTGAAAACAAGCTCACAGTAGGCGGGAGTAAGAAAGGCCAGCTCACAACTACTCTTGATTTTCTGATTGAAAGCGCGATTGCGCTTATTTTCCGCGACCGACCTTTCGCCAGCCTGAGTGAAAAGAAAAAAATTGAAAATACATTTAAGTACGGCAATTTCGCGCTCGCTCTCGTAGCATATGAATATGAAGGCAAGTTAAAGATAGAATCAATAAAAAATCCAACGTTTAAGAAAGCGACCTCCGCCGGCGCGGTTGTGAGCCAAAACATGGAAAACAAACAGCCGATTCCCCACCTCCTCTCAATGACCGCAACGCCGATTCCGCGTACGCTCGCACTCACTATCTATGGCGATCTCGATCTCACTGTGCTCTCTGAAATGCCAGCCGGTCGACTCCCCGTCATTACCGAAATTGTTCCGCCAACCAAACGCGAAAAAACCTACGACAATATCCGCGCCGAGCTCGAGCTTGGTCGCCAAATGTACATTATCTGTCCGCGCATTGACGAACCTGATCCAGAAAAAGAACAGGCTGTGATCGCCAAATCGGTTGTCGCCGAAGCCGCACGTATCAAGCGCGATATTTTCCCAGACTACACCGTCGGCATTTTGCATTCAAAAATGAGCAAAGAGAAAAAAGAAAAAGTCATGGAAGATTTTACCGCGCACAAAATAGATATCCTCTGCGCGACATCGGTCGTCGAGGTCGGCGTCAATGTACCAAATGCCACAGTGATCATTATCGAAGGGTCAGAGCGCTTTGGTCTCGCGCAACTTCACCAGCTCCGTGGTCGTGTATTACGTAGTACCCACCAGCCATACTGCTACCTTTTCACCGGTGACAGCAGTGGTCGCTCCGTGGGCAATGAAAAAACCGCCGAACGACTGAGCGCGCTCAAGACCGCCAAAAACGGTTTCGAACTTTCTGAACTCGACCTCAAACTCCGCGGTTCAGGCGAGCTTTCTATCGGCAAGCAGTGGGGCGTCTCCGACCTCGCAATGGAAGCCATCAAAAATCCCAAGATGGTTGAAGCCGCCCGCACCGAAGCCAAACACCTCGTCGAAACAAACAAACTCGCTGATTACCCTGAACTTCAAAAAAGTATTGAAAAGAGAAGTAAAGAATTGCATTTCGAATAACATTCCACAATTACAAATTTCCCTCATGTATTACCAAATAAAAAAGAGCGCATTGCGCTCAATTATTTTCTAATAAAAACTCTATTACTACAGATAAGCTCATTGCCAATAAGCTCAATGAATTTTGACACGTACTGCAACGTTTCCATCATTTTAATATCACCACTACTATCATACATTGCAATTTTATCTTGCACCAAGTAGTCGAGTCCCTTCATTATCTTATCTTCAAAAATCCAAACCGATGAATCATCTCGAAACCCGAAAGTAACGATTGGGCCCCCGTAATAGCATTCTACAAAAACTATTTTACTCATATAGTTGTCTACCGGACTTTCTGCGGAAAGCGGATTGATAACCATGAGCGTACAAAGTACTGTTTTACCGTTTGGGATAATTACCGTAAATTTTTCCGCAAAAAACTTTGTGCCATTAATTTCTGAAGTCAATACTTTGGGTGAAGTAGCAAGTAATGATCTTACTTCTGTTGAAAAATCACCGATGCTTGAGTATTTATCGCATAAGACTAACGACTGATTTCGGATAACTAGCCAGCCACCCTTCACAGATTGGGATACGGCCACACATGGAAAAACCAAAGGTATACATACAAGTAGTATTAATATTCTATTTTTCATAAGGTATTTTTTAAAAACCTTACCACCACGAACATCTTTCGTCAAAGCCAAAAAAAATATTGTCCGCCCTCTTGGATTCGAACCAAGCCAGAAGGAATAAGCAGAAATATTACTTGTCCGCCCTCTTGGATTCGAACCAAGGACCCCAGAGGTATAAGCTCTGTGCTCTAACCAACTGAGCTAAGGGCGGAATAGATAAATAGATACTACCATATAACAAAAAACCCGACCAAAGCCGGGTTTTTTGTTTTTATTATTAATTGATTATGCCGTCATGAGCTTTTGCCTTGCTTCTGCACGCTTCTTACGTTCTTCATTTTGGATTTGGATCTTACGAACCACAACTACGATTGCAAAGATGACTGCAATCATCACCAACCAGCCAACAATGCCACACGGAGCGAAAGCTGAACAGCTCGCACCACTAGCATTTGCCACAGTAGCTGAAAGATTACCTCCCGTAGATGTTGAGCTCTTTGTCGAACTCGATGTACTTATTGCAGACGAGTTATTTGACGAAGAATTTGAAGATGAATTTGAAGATGAAGTTTTTGTACTCGCCTTGGCAGTCGCAATCATTGAGCCACCTTTTGTGACAAAACTACGAACGAGACCTTTGCATGTACCAGTACTATTGTGAGCGACTATACGGTAGAAATACTTGGTACCTGGAGCAAGGTTGGTGAGCATCTGAGATGAACCTGTGCTCATATTGTCGATGCGAATGTTGCGAGTAGTGTTGTCGAGATTGTCGACACGAGTACCCCATTCGAACCATACAGTAGCAGTACCAGAGTCAACATGAGCTGCACCCTGTATAAGCGCGCTAGTCTTCGTTACATTCAACGCAGGTTCAGTTGAAACAACTGGAACACTGTCTGGCGCAATACCGTTTGAATACTGATAGCAGTTACCACAGTTAGTATTCGATCCGTTATTATTTCCGTTATAGTTTCCACCATTAGTATTCGAGTTACCGTACGTATTGTACGAGTTTCCAGCAGTAGTTGCATACGGTGCATTGCTTGTCCTGTAGACGCCCATAGCATTCGCTGAAGGCATAGAAATCATAGAGACAGCAATCAAAAGCACACTGAAAATCATTGCTTTATATAGAGTTTTGCCCAATGTCATATAATTCATATACTAGTATTGTATCACAATACACAGTGCCTGTCAATAGCTAGCAAAAGCTCCCCTTTTCGGGGAGTTTTTAGTCTAAATCTGAATAGGTGCCAATTATGGCTGTTTTTTCTGGACAAGAAAACCGATAACGAGTAGTCCAAAGCCGGCGATGCCAAATGTAGCCAAAAGCTTGACCAACATATCTCGCATAGAATGAGTAGGATCAAGTTCAATCCACACCATGAGAACACCGTATACCAAGATTGCGACAAGAGCGAGAACAAGCAAGAAAATTGCGAATTTTTTAATCATTATGTAAATACTAATTGATAATAGGTAATTATATACCAAGTTCCTTTAGTTTGGCGGCAAAAAAGTATCCCCCGATAAGCGCTGCAATAATACCGATTATCCCTATCAAGACTGCGGACCAGCCCAGCATTTGCATAACTTGTTTATGACTTATGCTGTAAACTCGTTTGAGAAAAAACCAAGCAAAGATACCGGAAATAAGTGACATCATCACTGCGACTGTTTTATTACTCTCAACAAAAGGCAAACTGGCGACCGAGAAAAGGCTATTGAGAAAATTGGTGCCGACTGCCGTAAAAAAAGCCTTTTCATATGTCCTGTTAGGAATTTTTGCCATGCGCGCGGCAAATGTGGTAAATAACCCTTCTATAATAAGTAGTCCGAACAGAATTGAAATAGTAATGTAGGCAACTGGAATCGGCAATGGTGTCTTGGTCAAAGCCTTGATTGTGACAAAATATGAAATAACAGACGAGGCTATGCCGAGAATTACAGTTAGGAGCCAATACGATTTCAACTTGAATAGTTTTGGTGACTCTTCCATGTTATTTTAATATTTGATCTGCGGGAGTTTCTCTCCTTTTTGGAATAATACCATTGGCAATGATGATTTTGTCGTACTCTTCTTGCTCAAGTGTTTCAACTTCCATGAGTTTATCAGCAATAGCATCGAGCACTTTTCGGTGCTTGGTGATTTCATGTTTGGCGCGATGATGCGAATCTTTAATTATCTTCTCAACCTCACTATCAATGAGATCGCCAACTTTATCGGAATACTCTTTATCATCTACCCCTTTGCCAAACATCGTGCGTCCGCCGTCTGATTCGAGTGCGATCGGACCAATAGCGTCTGACATACCCCAGCGAGTAACCATTGCGCGAGCGAGGTTTGTGGCGACTTGCAAATCATTCGATGGACCAGTGGTGATGTCGCCGAAAACCATTTTCTCAGTGACATAGCCACCGAGCGAGACAACAATGTCATCCAGAAATTCATTTTTTGATTGGAGCTTGCGATCTTCTAGCGGAAGTTTGAGTGTGTAGCCACCAGCGCGCCCACGGGCGACGATAGAAACTTTGTGAACAGGATCAGCGTGTTCGAGCACAGATGCGAGGATAGCATGACCAGCCTCGTGGTAAGCAGTAATTTTTTTCTCTTGTGGAGAGAGCAAGTGACTCTTGCGCTCAGGTCCGAGCATGACTTTTTCTATCGCGCGAAGCAAATCATACTGTGTGACTTGCTTGCGATCTTCGCGAGCAGCAAGAATCGCGCCTTCATTCATGAGTGAATAGAGATCGGCACCAGAGAAGCCGGGTGTGCGTTCGGCAATGACACGCAAGTTTACATCTTCGCCGAGTGGCTTTTTGCGAGCATGAATACCGAGGATTTCTTCACGATCATTTCTGTCTGGTAGGTCAAGCAATACACGGCGATCAAAACGACCCGGGCGAAGAAGTGCAGGATCAAGCACATCAGGACGATTGGTCGCTGCCATGATGATCACTTTTTCATTTGGTTCAAAGCCATCCATTTCAACGAGGATTTGGTTGAGGGTTTGCTCGCGTTCGTCGTTGCCACCGCCATAACCGGAACCGCGCACGCGTCCGACTGCATCTATTTCATCTACGAAAATAATCGCTGGAGCAGCTTTCTTGGCAAGTTCAAAAAGGTCGCGCACACGAGACGCGCCTACGCCGACAAACATTTCAACAAACTCTGAACCAGAGAGATGGAAAAAAGGTACGCCTGCTTCCCCTGCTACTGCGCGAGCAAGGAGCGTCTTGCCTGTACCCGGAGCACCAGTGAGTAGAACGCCTTTCGGAATTTGTGCGCCGATCTCAAGAAACTTCTTGGGGTTTTTCAAGAAATCCACAATTTCGACGAGCTCTTCTTTGGCTTCTTTGGCACCGGCGACGTCTTTGAATGTCACGCGGTTGTTTTTGTCGTTCGGATCAGTGATCTTGGCTTTTGATTGACCAAAGGAAAATGCTTGCATGCCCGCGCCACTGACCTTGCGCGAGAGCAACCAAATGAAGATGACGAGCACGAGCACTGGCAAGACGATTGGTAAAATATTGAGCAAGAAGTAGCCGATGCCACTTTCATTTTTAACTTCTATATCAACGCCAGCGAGTTTGTCAGCAGGGATACCGAGACTTGCAAGTGTTTCAGAGAGCGAAGCTTCAGTTTCCTTTTTGGCTTCGAGAGTAGTTTCGTCTTTTTTTGTAATCTTGAGCGTACTGCCTTCGACGACGATTTGCTTCACCTCGCCGGCAGTAATACTGCGAGCGACTTCGGTAAGCGAGACTACCTTTTTTTCGGCAGAATCTCCAGACACAAGAGAATAGACAAAGGTCAGTGCCAAAAAGAGAAGGATTGCCCCGAAGATATAGCTTGAAAAAGAGGTCTTTTTCTCCTTGTTTGGATCGCCTTTTGGCGCCTTTTTGTTTGGATTTTTCTGGTTGGGCATTTTCATAGATAGGTCATTGTACAACAATTACATCTTTTTGAAAAATGTGACTTTAGAAAAAATTGATGGGAAATTCATTTCAGTTTTATATGGTTTTATCGGTCGAATAATTATTTATAACAAGGTGTATACTGGAAATATGAGACAGAAAATTATTAAAGCTCCAGACCTTCGAATTGTTGCCGACGAAAAATATGTCGGTAAATGGGTTGTACTTTCCTCTGACTATAAAAAAGTACTAGCTACTAGTGACTCTTTTCCTGATCTTGAGTTCATAAAAGATAGACGGAAAGTTGTCATGAAGGTCTTACCGGCCAACTATATACCGATAATCTTGTAATCAAATTTGATTACGCCCCGACACGAGCTAATGATTCACAAGGTAAAGTAATAAAAAGACCAATTTTGGAGTTGGAAATACTTGATATTAAAGGTAATTTTGTCGGTCAAGCATTAGGCTTGGTAGATTCTGGGGCGGATAGAACAGCTGTCAACATGAGCTACTTACCTGCGATCGGTCTAGGCCTATCACTTGCTTCAATGAACGAAGTAGCTGGTGTAGGCAGCCAAAAAATTCCAGCACTAGCAACTTATTTTCGTTTCAAAATAAAAGGCACCAAGCACGAACTGGTAGTTCCGGCTAACTTCGTCGACAGTGAACATGTTGATGTTGTTTTGGGTCAAGAAGTATTTTTTGACTTATATAAAATTATCTTTGAAAAAAGTAAGAGTACTTTTGAAATAGTCAGGGTTAATAAGTAAGTGCCGTTGTGCTAGAATCGCCTTATGGCAAACCTTGTCGACAACAACATCATTCGCCGTGACTATGAAATACTCGATACCTACGATGCTGGGATCGAGCTTTTTGGCTTTGAGGTCAAAAGTGTTAAAGGTGGCAAAGGTTCACTCCGTGGCGCATTTGTGAAAGTTGTTGGTGGCAGAGTCGTCCTCTTAAATGCCTACATTCCCGAATACCAAACCGGCAACACCCCGCCGAGCTACGATCCATACCGTACTCGCAACTTACTCCTCACAGAAAAAGAAATCGTCGAAATCACTCGCGACACCAAGGAGCGCGGTTTGACAATAGTGCCGATTGACTTGTATAGTAAGGGTCGCTTAGTGAAGCTCAAGATCGGTCTGGCAAAAGGTTTGAAGAAGCACGACAAACGACAGAAGATCAAAGAACGCGACACCAAGCGTGATATAGATCGCACATTGAAAAATAGATAAACATTGGGGATGATTGGTGTTGATAGGTTTGACGCCGTCGTTTAGTTGCATACCGAGCTTGGAGACAACTCGTAAAACTATCTTCAAACCGCAAATGCAAACGCATCTGCCAAGCTTAAGTCACCTTTCCAGGTGGCCTTCGCTCCTGCTTTCGCCTAAACGGCCAGCGGGTGTCCGTTTTCGATAGCGTCTCGTACGCGAATCCGGGCATAATAAATCGAGGCTAGGACTTCCCGCTCCCACGGGCAGCACCAAAACTAAGGGATCGGTTGCGCGCTATTTTGTTAGTTCCTTATCCGCGCGACTTAAACAAATGAAACTGACTACGTATGTAGACGCTTTCGAGGTTCATTCTTAGACGGGAGTTCGATTCTCCCCATCTCCACATGACGTGACTTTGGGGTCACAAAACACTCAAAAAGCCTTATAGGCAAAGACAGATTAGCGGTTTCAAAACCGCTTTTTCTGTTGTAGACAAGTGGCTTCTCAAATACCATTCGTAACACTAATCTTTTATCTTCAAATATACCTGTAGACCATATTTCATAAGGGTTTTTGATATATCCGAGTACTTCGTCTAGGGCGGTTTCAAAACTTACTCCATGATAAAGGTCTGGGGTAGTTAAGCGCTCTTCTAAGAGCAGTTTTCTATTCGTTAGCTCCCCTATTTTTTGTTCGAAAGCTGTACTGATTGCATCATTATCTGTCTTCGCTATACGCTCGATGAAGCGGTTTATCTCTGCCGAAATAGTGTCTATCTCTTTTCTCATATCCAACTCTGTCTGCCTCGAATCAGCCGTCCTCTCGCCCCAAACATCGAGAGCTATTTCCTGGGTTAAGGCGAGTACTTCTTTGCTAGGACGAGTGGTTTTTAAAATTTCGGCAATACCATTTTCAATATCCATTTTCGTAACACTTTTGTTTTTGGCTGGACACCCTGGCTCATTGCAACGGTAATATGCTCGCTTATAACCATTCCGTTTTGTAGTCCAGCTTGCTGTAAATGGCATGTGACATTCCGAACACAGTACACACCCACGCGCGGGAAAGTCTAAATGTAAATCTTTTCTTGCTTTGCTCTTCGCATTACCTTTCAGTTTATTCTGAATTCTTTCAAACACATCGAGAGTTATTATTCCTTTGAAATGCCCAGGGCGTCTGGTAATGCCCCGCGGCGCATATTCCATGTACCCAGTGTATAGGATTTGTGTAAGCATTCTATATACTTGTGCGAGATTAACTTTTTTCGGCCTCTTGCGATGAAAGAAATCTTTACTTTGTAAAAAATTTTGGACATCAACTTGTTCAGGGAATTTATCAAATGCAAAACCCATGAGTGCCTCATAAATGATACTGGCCTTTGGCTCTACTGCACGTAAAAGTTTTCCGTGTACGGGGTCTTTAAGATATTCCAACCCAGGCGGCGCATCAAAACACCAATAGCCACGTTCAAGTCTGGCCTGCTGTTTTTGAATCACTTGTCTTGTGTTTTCTTCTCGTTCCATTTGGTTATGAGCCGCCGAGATTGATTCTAGAAAACGCCCCACGGGACTGTCTTCAAAATTAAAATTTAAGCATTCAACCATAACATCCCTGCTCTTAAATTCTCTCCTCAAACGAATATGGAATTCTGTATCCCTAGCAAATCTTTTTAAATCATCAAAAATTACCACGTACACTTTTTCTGGGTTGCTAATTTGATTTACATCTATATGTTTCATCAACGCTCGCATCGCAGGTCTTTTCCAAAAATCACCGCCACCAGTGAATTTATCGGGGAAAACTCCTTCGACCTCATAGCCTTTCATTTGCGCGTACTGCTTACATCTGTGTTCTTGGCTTTTGGAGTCTTGTTTTTTAGTAGAAACACGCACATATACCAACGCTACTAAATTTTCAGGGTTTAAGTCTGACATACTATTTTTTCAATACTAAATTATCCACCGCACTGCGGAGGTCGGCTGTGTCGATATGCAAATAGCGCCTAGTTGTTTCCAATTTGGTATGACCAAGAAGCGTCTGTATCACAACAAGGTTCACTCCCTTATTCAAAAGTGAAGCGCCAAAGCTGTGACGGAGAGAATGGACACCAAGTTTTTCTTTCTTGATGCCTGCTTCTTTCAAATAGTGCTTAATGAGATGGTATACACTTCGAGATGAAAGACCATTACCGAGCTTACTGGTAAATAAGCTACTTGTCGCGACCTGTGGACGCTTTGCTAGGTATTTCTCAATCACCAACGCCACTTCATCATTAAGAGGAAGTCTGCGGTCTTTACCTCCTTTCCCATGTATCAAGATGGTTTTGTTGCCCCAGTCGACACTTCCCAGCGTAAGGCTTACTAGCTCGGATAAACGAATGCCAGTATGTAGAAAAATGGTGACAATAGCCAAGTCACGATAGAAATAATACGGAGTGGCAATATCTCTAACCGTTTGCATGAGCCTTTGATATTCTTCGTCATTCAGAAAAGCAGCTTCTCTCTGTGGAATCTTCGGCGCAATGACATGTTTTGCTGGATTGGACGTGATGATGTCGATACTTTCTAGGTAATTATAAAATGATTTTAACGTAGAAAGTTTTCTTGCTTTCGTCACTGCGGCGTTTTTGTCACCGAGACTAGAGATAAAGTTATTAATGTCCGCGCGTGTCACTGCCGAAATTTCTGTTTTATTTATTGAAGCTAAAAAATCGGAGAATTTACCCAAGTCATGCTGATAGGCTTCTATAGTACGCATCGAAAATCCCCTCGCGGTAGCTATGTGTTCAAGAAAGTTTTGAATGAGAGTATTCATTAGTATTTTGGAGGATAAGACTGTTTCCACCAGCCGAATCTATCGCCAATTTTATAGATAATCCATACGACCAATCCAAGTAATAAGACGCTAAAGACGAGTGTGGCAGCATACTCAAAGTTGCCAGCAATTACTGCGAGACCAACAACGACTAGAGTTAAAATAACCATGCAGTATGCGAGTACAGGCGAAAACTTCACTAGCAAAGCCATTAGAATAATGTAAGCGACGATACCGCCAACTACTTTCACTGTCCCATTCAATCCTACAGACGCAGCAAACATACATGCGCCCAGAGCGAAGGCCAGGATTATTCCAGTCCCTATTAAATATTCCGATAAACTTTTTTTAGACTTTAGATTCACGATTTAATTGTTCATGGTTGTTTGACCCACCATCAACGCGCTTACTAATAAATGCCTCGAAGTCGGATTTTCTAATTAGCCACTTATGGCCAATCCGAAAGAAGCCAGGAATTTTTTCCACTTTAAGCCAGCGCAACACAGTTGCGTCTGCAATATTCAACATTTTTGCGACCTCATTTGTCGTAAAAGTTGCTTCGGGTAATTCTTTTTTAATTTCGTCATGGTTCATAGTTTTATAAATGGCTATTTAATGTAAGATAATGATGGTGGTGTTGTGTGATGTCGGGCAAAGTAAGGTTTGTTTCAGTGAAATTATTAAAAAAGCTAATCTTTACGTTGGTCGTACCGCCCTAAATAGCCATTTAATGCAAGATAACTTGGGGATATTGGCAACTACCATGTTTGAACCATATAAATATTCGGTTCTGGCACACTGGTAGCGTGATGGCTATGACCTATACTGTCGTTTGTTGTCATATGATGTAGTGAAAACGATGCTGAAATGGGTGTCACCCGCTTTCTCTTTCGCAATTTCGGGTGGGTACTGTTTTGGTTCTCAGCTTTTTTATTTTTGGGGGGATGACCTCTTCAGTAGGAGATATTTTCACCGAAAACTTTGTGTCTGGGCGCGTTGCTTACGACGTTCCTTGCCCTCATTTAGCTTTTTCGTAAGGATAGAGTTGTAGTATGCTCGCGGATTACGACACCCTCCCCTATTAATCGCATCTTTGACGGCAGAATAGGCTTCATTGAGTGCCTGCATGCCGAGCTGGTGTCGCCTCGCAAGGATAA
>JBDKLD010000041.1:0-6774 GCA_039795715.1 Candidatus Parcubacteria bacterium
TACTCTGTCCGACACCACGCCAAGCATAATTTGTTAGCGCTAGTCGGAAGCTATATTGGTAAATATTCGACTCAGCCGATACTGTTTCTGATAGGAAGAAACGCATGGCTTCCTGTTCAGCATTATACCGCAAGGGTTTTTTTGGGCAACAGGTTACAGGGATGCACATTATTTTGACAAATTCATAATAAATGTTTTTATATATTTTGATTTACGAAATAAACTATGGCACTTTTATAAAAATCTCAAACAATTCTTGAATTTCGGCAATTATCGCAACATTTTTCCTCTCTATTTTTCGACTCGAAAATTCAGTTCTTTGCTATTGTTTCTACCATCATATATGATGAGGTTAGAGATAATTTTTACCAAGTAATTCTCCCTCATTTGTATGAAAAACACCTTTTTCGATCGTCCGTACGTCGCAGCCGGTACTGTCCTCGGCATTGCTTTTATTGTCGCTTTTCTCGTTCTTGGTGGCTCGGTCAAACACTTGCGAGCGAATGAAAATACTATTTCAGTTACTGGTTCGGCAAAAGAGCGCGTCAGTTCAGATATTGGCAAATTTACAGGCTCTTGGACGCGCACAACGAGCAAATACGCCATCGCAGGAGGCTACACTGAGCTTGCTGTCGATCTCGGCAAGGTCAAGACATTCCTCAAGTCACAAGATATATCTGACGATGAGATTTCAATCGATCCAGCCACAAGCTACACAGAATACGATTACGATGAGCGTGGTAATCGCATCATGAGCTCAGAACGAGTTATTTTACGACAAAGCATCTCTATAACATCTTCAGATTTAGAAAAGATTAAGAAAATTGCTGAGAATATCCCAGAGCTTGTAAAGAGGGGAGTCTTTTTTGAGGCCGCAGCACCTCAATACCTTTATTCAAGTGAGAAACTCTCAACCATCCGTGTTTCGCTCATGAGTAAAGCCATCACCGATGCAAAAAACCGCGCTGATGCTATTGCCGAAGCCACCGGCGCAAAGGTTCGTAAACTCGCTACAGCTTCATCTGGTGTCGTTCAACTTCTCCGCCCTGACTCTGTCGACGTAGAAGACTATGGTTCATACGATACGTCAACTATCGAAAAAGACGTTATGATAACGGTTCGCGCCAATTTCGAACTCAAGTAACGAAAAAAGCAAAGTAATCCCCACAAAAAAGTGGGGATTTTCTTTTATCGGAGGTACGATGAGAGAAATAGTTTAAAACCTAATATTATGAACCTAAGCAGATACCCCTTGCGAAAGGAAACAACTGTTTCCCAAGCTGAAATTGAACTCTTGATACAGAAAAGAGATGAAAATCTTATTATCAACAAGAATGGTAACTCAGCGGTTGCTCTCGCGAGTATCCTCAGAGAAGGCAAGGAAGAAATCATCCTGTTTGCAAATGGTTGGAGTGATCCAATATTTACTAACAACAGCACAATGCAAGAGCTTAAAAATTTTATTGAAAGACATAAAACAAGGCTCATTATTTTGTTTGCAGGTGAACCAAAAGGTAAAATTCCCATATTTCTACTTGATTATGTTTGTTTTAGAAATAATAAATTGGAAATTATCGAAGTTTCACTCAACATAGCTACGAAGTTTTTCGATATTCAGGGAGAACGACCAATGTCATTTTCTCAGTATCCTGTTATTGTCGATAAATGCATGTGTCATATACGTCTTTACCCAAATAAATTTACGTTTGGAGAAATATATTCCTGCACTGCCGTTGGCGAAAAAGAAAAAAAAGTAGTCGAAAGCAACCTACTGCGAATCCAAGCACTTATTGACTTGAAGAAAGGCAAGCTCGTACCACTAGCTCCACAAGTATCTGTCACAGAAAAAATATAACACCCTCAGTATTTTGGGTGTTTTTTTACTTTCTGTAGCATAAATTACTATGTTACTATAGAGTATAATCACTTATATGATTGAACAATTTCTGGAGAATATTGGATTGAGTCAAAAAGAATCCATGGTTTATATGGCACTCTTGGCAGTTGAGTCTTCATCAGTCATAGACCTCGCAAAAAAGACTGATATTAAAAGGACTTCAATATATCCGATCATAGAGTCTCTTGAAAAAAAGGGACTGGTCAGCGAGGTTGAGGTAGGCAAAAAGAATGAATACCGAGCTGAAGCTCCTGAGCGACTAGAAACCTATATAAAAAATGAACAGGCTCGCCTCAATGAACAGGCAAAACTTTTAGATGAAGTCATTCCCCGGTTAAAAAGCGTTTCTCGTGACCAGGGCGAAAGACCTGTCATCAAGTACTACGATGGGCGGGAAGGTATCCTTAGCTCCATATCTGAGTATCTCGGAGAAAGCGAAAAAGGAGGTGATCTTTACACTGTTTACCCTAGGGATATTATCGAAGAGACTTTTACCGAAAGTGAACTGAAGAAGGTTAGGGGTAATCGAAGATCAAAAAATGTCTTAGTTCACTCCCTCTATACATACTCCAAAGGCTCCCTAGATAACGATGAATTGTCTAATCGCACCCAACTTTCCGAAGATAAGGAGTTTCCTATACTGTGCGATATCGGCGTTTATGAGGATAAAGTCCGAATATATACCCTTGGAAAGAAGCTTTCAGCCATCAATATCAAGAATCATGATCTGGCTGAGACTCTAAAATCCCTCATTCGCCTCGCAATTTTACAAGTTAAAGGGAAAAAATAATACCCTCTGTGTTAGAGGGTATTTTTTCTTTATCGCGACAATGGCTGTCTTTATTTGCCATTTTTCATTATTTACTATTTGAATTTACTAATTTCTGCTGTGTGTCTTCAATACATATGGTGTCTAACCCTTATTGGGAGAGGGAAGAGAATCTTGGATCCTCTTCCTCTCAAATAAAGTTTAGTCCTGCATGGTATCGATTTTAAACTGTTAGACAACACTTCTTTTTAGCAGATCTAGTGATCCGGCCTGGGTTGAGAATTTCTAACCAAGGATCACTAAGCGATATTGAGCACATGGAAACAGATTTATGTTCCATTTAGTCGCTCTTTTCTACGTAAATTAAGACAGTGCCATCTTTCGTGGCCACGATAACTTTTTTTGCAGTTCAATCCATCATTATTTTAGATATTTAAAATTTGCCTTTAGTTTATCAGATAAGAATAAAAATGTCAAGTATTAATGACAATATGAAAAAATATTACCTTGATAAAGTCAAATATATCAATAATAAGTCATTACTAAATATCACATTAAAAAATATAAAACCTTGTAAAATAAGGATATAATATTAACTTTTAAAATAAATGACGAAAAAGCTTGACAAAAGGAATGCAATCTGATATACTCTCCCCAGAGTTTGATAAATATCAATAACATCTCAAAGGGAATACAGTGAGCGTTGCCACTGAGCGTTATTCACTAGAAGCCGTCTGCGCCCACAAAGTAACAAAGTTATAAAGGGTTAGCCATGGCATTACGGGTAATGCTCACCGTATTCCCTTTGGGAATAAGTAATAAGATGCATAGATTTTTAGGAGGGAAATAGAGTTAGTATAGTTAAATCCTGAAATAAACCCATAAAAACCTATATCTATGGAAAAGATCCTTATTACTACCTGGTACCAAGTTGCTGAGCCTGAAATAGAAGCCAGCGACCTGAGAATATTCTCATATGAGTTCGAGTTGAGTCGTTTTGAAGACTCTGCCAAGCTTTTATATACGATTGCTTCTGATCTCTATGATCAGATGACACGTATTTCAAGCGGCAGGGATCACAGCGATCCCGGACAAATGATGATTATGCTTTCAGGTAATAGTTTCTCGGCAAAGAGATACTGCTATGTCGTAAAGGCCTATATCGATTTCTTTGAAATTGATCAGGAAATTTGCGAGTGCGTATTTGTTGAAGAGTAACTGGTACCAACGGCGCGAGATTGCCTATCAGGCAATCTCGCTTACCGTTAAAAATTGATAAATCTAAACAATTCTTTAATATAAATTCACATAAAACCGGGGACAGGGTACTGAACACGAACATCATGAATTTCTTCCGTTTCTTTCTGGGTACGCCTCAGAGAATGCTTAGCACGGCCGGACTACTATTTTTCGTGTGGTGCATGTGCAACTTGGAGCACGTCAAGTACTTTTTGTGCGACTTGCTTAGTGTGGCAATAAATCAAGTATTGCCCCTTGCCCTCATTGTGCTCCTCATCGCGTACTTGTTACGCAGAGCACTACGAGGATAGTATTCCTGGTTTTGTATGGCAGAAACATTTGCGTGTGACCTCGTCTGCGCTCTTGTCGTCCATACCATGTTTAACCCTGAAGTCAGAACAAAAGTCCTCGTTCTGTTCAGGAAGTTAATGTGGTGGCGATAAGAGTTCGTGCGTCATACAGGAAAAGTCCAAACAAAGCTGCGCGAATAATAGTACCGCACCCCCTGGCTAAGTCCCCACGACTTGAAACTGAATAGTGGCTCTGCACGAAGTTTCGTGCACATTTTTGAGACCTTGATCTGGTGATCGAGTTTTCAAAATGAAATTGTTCTTTCACATAAAATTAAAAAATATACACATGATGACGTTCACAGAGTTTGTTACCAAAGCTCGGGAAACATTTGAGGTTGAGAAACAAGAGACCATCCATACGGACCCGATCTCATTTCTCTATGATCAAAAATGGATAGTACCGATCGGCGAGCCATTCAGAGAGGAGACACTGGCTCGAATGAATATAGAATTCGATGAAGCAGGTTGCTTCGGTCGCGCGGTAAAAGCCGCAGTCCTATCTGAAATATATTTTCCTGAAACGAAAATGTATGCAGGTGAAGTACTTGATGATTTATGCCGCACTATGCTTGTTGAGATGGCAACCGATGAGAAATGGAATGATGAAACTTTCATCGCGGAGATGCTCCAGAGTGAGAATCCTCACATCATTCTTGTAAACCACGACGGTAAACAGTTTGATCCGCTTTTTACTCACTTGAGTACGAAGCCAGCATCTCTCGGTCATCCCGAGGTCGGCACGCACGATCTTTGGGAAGGCCTCTACGCAGCTTACCTTGTTAGTGTTGCTCTGCCGCTCCGTACAACCGATCCGGAGAAAAGTCTTGCCATACTTCACCAAGCGGAAATTCTTTGCCCTGATTTCATTACGGTAAAAGAAAATCTTGCGGCGTTGTATGGTATGACAGAGCAGTTTAAGAAAGGCATTCACTATTTGCGTCAAACCGTTAACAAACGGAAAGACGCAAAGAAGCTATTTGTCCTCTGGGTACTGACCGAGGATGAGGTTTACAAAAACCAGCTCATAGAACAGTATGATATTCGAATGTTCAATTATCTCATCAAAATGTATATGCCATGACACCATCGGACTTGTCACCCGCAATGCGCAGAGCCTACGAGGCACTTTCTTCTGATGAAGAAAGAGAATCATTTATGAACGAGGTTAAAGCCGAAAGATCGGAGACGATCAGAGGCGCGATCGCGAGAGTGATGATGCGGAATCAATCCCACAATGTTGGAAAGCATTTGGGAAAAGCGCGCAAAAATTAATTTCCAAGGAAAACGGGCGAGCCAATGATTAAAATCGCCCACATTTTAGAGCTCAAGAAAATCATACGAAATTCGGGATCTCTAAATGAAATTGTTCTTTAACTTTTAACTAAATATCGCCATGAAAAAGATAAGTATTATTTGCCTCTTCGGGGGATTGCTTGTAAGTGCGCTGTACGCGTACCTGACTGTCGGATTCTTTGAAGCCCATAAGCTGCTCAATCCGAGACTTGAAGATGTGGAGAAATTCACTTTTTACTACATGTTCATTTTCTACCTTGCCCCGCCATTCTTTGTGTTCGTTTCTCTCGACAAAGCATTTTTTGCGATCGGGAAACGCAGTAAAGAAGAGGTTGATAGTTACTTTAAGTACATCGCCAGTTACCCGACTAAATTGGGCCGCTTCCTAGTGAAGCATCCGGCGCTTGCATATTTCTTTGCATTCATGCCGGTCCTCTTTTTGATCCCCTTTTTATTCGCTATATTCCTCGAAAGTATGAAGTACTTTTTTATGGAAATAAGCATGTCAGTTTCCGACAAATGGGACGATCTCAAATGGAGACTTTTCAAGCGATAACGTTTTTCGGGTGACGGATCATATCCTGTCGCCCTTTTTATCAGGATCACGAGACTTCGCGATTCTGTTGAAATAGTTCATTCACATAAAAACTAAAAACATATGACAGACCAACAGATACTAGATTCAATCATTTTCGTGGTTACTCATGAAAATATGGCAGACGACTTGCGAAAGAAGTTTGCCGAAACGCCTGAGCTAGTTAAAAAGCTACGCTACACTACCATCATTCAACTTGAAAACAAGATTGATGGCGCCAAGATGCAGTCTTGCACTGGTATTGATATAGCACTTTGTATTTTAGCCAAGGAGCCGAATCGTCGGATTATTCTTTATCACTTCATGCCTATGGCAGGAGTAAGATTTAAGAACAAGAAAGCCGATTTACTGCTTTCGAAGCCGAATGTACGCTTCATAGAAGCACCTTTTGCCTATTCCGACCTAATGAATATTTTTGAGGAAAAAGGAATTTCTATTTCGACCGATGAAACAATCATCGCGATGGAGCTTGAGACGAAAAGTGTATTGAGCGGTATTTGGCACGATATTGGCAAAGCTATTGATCCCTTCAGTCCAAAACCTGGAAAGGAGACACAGCTGGTTCAGTCCGGAATCGAAAAGGCGAAGGAATATTTTCCTATGCTCGCCGACAAGGACGATACATCTA
>JBDKLD010000042.1:0-16311 GCA_039795715.1 Candidatus Parcubacteria bacterium
TTGGACGGGAAATAAAAAAGCCACTGTTCATACAAGAACAGTGGTTTTTGGCTTTACTATTGCTCCACGCTCAGCGTAGTAGCGACAGAAAGAATCCAACTTGCCTTCAGGTGTCATCACATGTGTACAGCAGGACTTTATTCGTTCTTCATCCCATGTTCGTACATCCATAAACGGCTTGATAAAAATCATCTTTACGTCTTCTTTCGCAATACCATAATGGATGAGTAGCTCATCAAGATTATAGTCATCACACCCGCAACCCTCGGGAACAGCATTGTCGATATCAAAATTCATACGATCCTTAATCAATTCAGTAAAATTGCTGAGGTCGACAATGTCCGAAACCGGTTTCCACACTTCATCCTGTTTAATCAGGAAACCAATGGTGCCACAATTTGGATGAGAGCATGGCAATGGCATAAAGCTTTTGCCTGTTACTAAACCATTTGAGTGCTCAATGAGACTGAGGACAATGTGCGACACCGAAACTGGAGTCTCAAGAAGTTTTGCGTAATCATTTCGGCCAGAAATAAATTCCGGCTGGAAAGTTACCCACTTAATCATGGGATCTTGCAGAGCCCGATCAATGGTTTTGGCAATGCTCGACAAATTTGAATGGGTCACTACTTGGGTTAAGCAGACCGGAATACCGGCAGATGTTGCTGCGGTAATTGCCTTTTCCCGAATAGATCTGAAGTCTCCACCGCGTAATTCAAGCTGACCATCCTCTGACACGCCGTCGTACTGAAGATAGACACTAAAGCGTCCTTTTGGCGCCACCTTGATTAGCTGTTGGAGAAAATCTGGATCATTTAGCCTAATACCATTTGTATTAAGTAAAATATCATCAATTCGCTTCTCTTCCGCAAGCCAAGCAACTATTTCAAAAAACTGAGGATGCAAGGTCGGCTCACCTCCTGACAACTGGATAATGTCAATCTTGCCTTGCTCACTCAATCGCTTGAGAATATGCTTCTTGAAAGTTTCAATCGGTAAAGGCTTTACGTGTTCAAGAGTGGTCTGTGGGCTATCAGCGTAGCACGTTGGACAAGAAAGATTGCAACCCTGAACGATCTCAATGACAATTGTGCAGGTGTGTAATTGCTCACCTTTGGTCGCATTCGTACCCATGACAGAAGAACACTCGCCGTTGGTACAGCATTCAGTGTCCGGCTTCTTTGACCAAAAATAATCGCTGTCGATTGCTATTCTGGCTGATGTTATTCGAGGGGTACCAGGTACATCTGTGCAGGCATGACATTCACGTACGAGATATATTTTTGCCGGAGTATCTTCCGACTTAACATAGTACGCATTGCAATGCTTTTGACACTTAAGACACTTACTAACTATCGGTTCACCGATCTTCTGACCACAACCGCACCATGGATTGAGTGGGTCAAGTTCTGCGCCCGGGGCGCACGAGGATATCATTTCTTTTTTCATTTTTTAAGTTTTGCCAAGTATATAGCAATAAGCTTAAAAACGAAATGGGGGGGGTAAAAAATTAAAAATTATTAAACGCTAAGAGACAAATACCGAAACCAATTACGCCTAAAACAATGAGTGTTAGTAACACTATTCGAGTAGCTTTAAGAATATTTTTTGACTCTTCTTTATAGCCAGAAACACGAGTTGCGATGTACAAAACGAGCGCGACTAAAAATAGCAGTAGAGGTGTGCGGAAAATGACAATTAGCAGGGGGTAGAATTGAGACTGACCATATACCCCACTTTGCATATAACCATATCCCCCACTTTGCATACTAGTAACTATGGCAAGGCCCGCGATAAAATAAATGAATGCGGACAGAATGAGTATCGTTGCAAATGAATTGCGTTTTGTTCTAAAGCATTTAGTAATGAAATTATTGCGTGCTGGCTCGATATTTGGACTAGTATTTTCCAGATTAGTATTTTCCATATGTTTTTCGCAATTTGTAGATGTCGTAACTATACCATGCTATATAGAGAATGCACACAATTTGAATTACAGAAAATGTGGAAACGAGCGGTAGGGATGGTTTGATCATTTCAATCAGAAACCTGAAACCAAAATACGCAATGATAGACACTCTAAACATGACACCGCTAGGCTGAAAATTTTTTTTGTATTTATTTAGAACAAACAAAAGGATTATGAGAAAAATAATTTCATAGAGAGATGTTGGGTGGCGCGGGATACCGTCTCCTTGGTCAAAACACCTTCGCAAGCTACATGGATTACCGACCGTACCGTCTATAATGCCGGTAAAAAGGCAACCAATCCGACCAATAATTATGGCCACAAAGAGAGGTACTGCCATTCTATCTCCGGTTGATTGTTTGTGCCCAATTATATACTTCGTTGCCTCAATACCGAGAATACCACCTGCCACTCCTCCAATAATAGTCTTGCTTGCATAGTAATAGAGCAATGTCGGAGGATTTAAAAACAGAGCAGGATTTTCGAGCGAACCAATCAGCCTAGAGCCAATGAGCGCACCGATCCCTGCGCCAATGAGCAAATATTCTCGTTTGGATGTCGGAATGTTATCGCCCTTCGCCGCACGCCAATAAAGCCAACCGCCAATAAGTGAAGAGAGGATATCAGTAATAAGGTGGAAGTGAACAGAAAGCGAGCCAATATGAACGTCGAGTGGAAATGTCATATATTAGTTATTATATCAAAACTATTTTTACTTTTTACTTTCTGTGGCATATGTCTGTGGCATATGTTAGTGCGCAACAATATATGAAATTAAAAGCAGTAGCCCACCCCACCAACCAATATCAGAAACCACCAAACTAACGACAATCTTATTTTGTAACGAACGAGGGAGGAGTTCTGTCTGTCTGCCGGCGCGTTCTTGTGCGAGTAAATATGGACTGACATAGAACGAAAGGAACAAACCATTTACAATGAGGACACCTGCGATAATGGCGTGATACATCGGAATACCGACAAAAGGCTCATTGCGGTAAAAAATTATTCCACCGATGATTGCAAGCATCGTGCCAATCCAAATGAGAGGCTTGGTCACCTTATGTGTGCGAATGGTCGCCTCAGTCCAATAGCCCGACTTCCTGCCGAGAAATCCATGAATATCTATCACCGTGACAGCGCCGGGGCCGATAATAAATCCGGCAATAAAAATAAATAGTCCAATGAAATCTACATTAATCATTATTTATTGAGATACGTTATGGTCAACTGCACACAAGTGGCAAACGTTCCCCACAGAAGATACGGGATATTGACGTAGACGACCCAGCGGAGCTCGGGCGCATTGTGCCAAACCGCATAGAGTGCCCAGACGAGCGTACCGACGACGAGCAAGATGTCGATTGACGCGAGGAGATTATTTACCAAACGGAATTGTATTAGTGGGAAAGCGAAGTTGAAAAGGAGATTGAGGGCAAAAGGCAGAGCCACCATCCACGGAATCTGCTTGGTAAATGCTTTGTAAAAAATGGTGCCAAAAGAAACCGCAATAATTGTATAGAGCACTCCCCACACCGGACCAAAAAGCCAGGAGGGCGGTGCCCATGTTGGTTTGATAAGTTGTGAGTACCAGTTGGCGGTGTTGTTCATGGGGTTATTTTACCATTTTAATGGAGGAATAAACATTTACCGAATCCCAGTGTCACAGGATAGATTGAAATCCATGACAACATCTGGTTCTACTTTGATAAACTGTGTCTCACACGTTGGAAACGTCTTCCCTCCCAAAGCCTCTATACCATATTCACCCGGAGGAAGCATGATGTTGAAGTTGCCATCCTTATCAGTTTTTACACTGGCGAAAATCGAGTCTTTTGGTCTTGTCTTTTGAAAGACGTGTACCGTAGTTGCATAACCCTTATCCGCACACTCCGGATCTGGTGGATTGCGCATTACCGGACAAGTGGGACCGAGGAGCACTTTTCCTGCTACACCAGATTTGAATGGTGCAATTCCACTACCACCACTTGGTGGTGGTGTAGTTGTTGATTGACTTGGTTCTAGCGTTTTCGTGATCGTAAAAATACCTTTCATGTTGTACGGCACCCAGTGGTCGGTATTGAGTGCCTCCTTCGGGACCACGAAGCCTAGGGCGGTAATATGCGCTCGCTTGTCGAACTGTTCTTTGGCCGAGGCGGACTGGCCGAAGTTGACCATGTAATACACGCCATCATCCGTTTTTAATCCAAAGACACATTCCCCGCTCGTCGGCATTTTGGTATCGATAAATGGCAGACAGACGTAGGTGCCAGAGAGCGTGACATTTTGAGGAGTTGCGGTGTCCAGAGGTATAGTAATCTTTTTATTTGAAGCTAGTATGATCGGTAGAATCACCGCAGCAATTGCGATGACAGCTATTTTATTTATGTGCTGTGGCATTTTCATACATTTATTCTCTATTTTTCCCAATCGTACCTAAATGTGTGTGCTTGAAACCAGTTTCGAGTTTCAGACCAAAACCAAGCATGCGATCCATGCTGATGTGCGCCAGCCAGATAACTGAAACAGGCAATAGTACTGTTGCGTCAAAAAATACATATACACCAAGCAATACGAGTGGAACAGTGTACGTATGCCCAATATTGTAAATTAGTGCGCCAAGTTTTGAATTTTTTGCATAACCAACCATAAACAAATCGGGCACAAGAAGTAATATGAGAAAAAGCCACCAACTTGCGCCAATAAGATAGTAAGCCCAGAGCGTGGCAACAAAAAATGCAGTCGCTTCTAATTTTAAAACTGAAATTACTTTCATGTTGTTTAAATGGTAACCATGGTTAACTACTTTATTTCCAGTACTGCAAAAGTAATCCAAAGACAATAAATATGGTCAGTTGATATCCGCCTTGGATAAGAAAACGCACCCATTTATTTTTGCTCGGCTCATTGGTCCACATTACCGCACCAGCCAAAGTTGGAATTACAAACGCCGCCCAAATCCAAATTGCTCTCTCTGTGCCACCTACTTTAGTAGTATCTGCTATTAGATGAGCTAAGACCAAAACCTGAAAGAGTGTCAAAACAAACTGCACGACATACATAGGCATATACGCCTTTTGCATCTTTTTGTTCGCCTCGGGGTCTTGCGTACTCACTCCAATTATCTCCATCCACTTCTTACCAAAAAGTGGCCCATACCAGACTGCACCGATTCCCATAGACAAAACCGCACCGACTAATATCGCTACATAATTTACTGAAAGTGTTTCCATATATTTTATTAAGAATTAATTATTAATTTCTTTCTCCTCCAGCCGACAACAAGAGGAAGTAGTATAGTCAAAGCGTAATATAAATATACATCCAGTTTATAATACCCATCCGCAGGATTGAACATTTTAACGAGAAAAAAGTAATCAAACACAATCGCAATCAAAACCCAAACAATAGCCATTTGCACATAATACTTAAACGAATCAACCTTGATCTTTTTAAATAATACCCACAGCGTGATAATTATTCCGATTGGCATAATAACCCAGCCGAGCAAATTTTGTGGTACTGCCTTGAAAAGTACAATACCAAGCGCGTAGCCAATAAGCCAAAGTATAAATCCCCAACCAAATGCGTCTTTATAAAATTGTTTTGTCATACAATTATTGCTTAAAATTATTTATTCGACCTATTTTTATTATATCAAACTTTTTCGTTTTTTATTTTTCTTTGGCAAAGGAACATGTAATGCTGTAATGACTATCAATTCTGAAAGCCATTCTCGATCATCAATTCTGTCCTCATCAATCACCATAGACACCTTTGCCCCTTTGTATGCATACCCTTCCTGATAATATTTTCCGACGAATTCTTTCCCTTGCTCGGTAATTTTTATATGTAAAGTGTCGTCACAGACTAAGCCAACAACCCTACCATCACAATACAGAGCATACTCACCAAACATCTTTCGAGCCGAGACATCATTTACAGATGTTAACTGGTCTAAAATGTAATCAATCGTGCCTTGTTTCGTTGCCATAGATTTATTTTAAATGCCAAACAACTCCGCTTCGATATTGGAACATTTATTTCTTGCGCTTCACGGCGAGCTTGATAATTTTCTCGAGCTCTTTTGTGTTGACATCGGAAAGTTTGTTGATATAGAGACACCCTCCTCCTTCTTTGTACTTACCAAGCTTCAGGAGGGGCTCGTTGGCTTTTTTATTTTCTTTTATCTTCCCTTCCGCCATGTTAAAGACTTTTAGACCATAGAGCGTAATGTTTTGTTTGCGTGGAGAAAAGCCCATCATCAGCCATTCTGCTTCTTTACCATTGGCATAGGTGTACTTTATGCGACCGAATCCAACGATCGCGGTTCCCCACATTTCCGGCTTAGACTTTGTCGCTTTTTCCATCATTTTAGAAATAATGGAGCAATCTTCACGCTTCTCTACGTCTTTGATGGTGCTCAAAAACTTCTCCACGCTCGCCTTATTAAGTTTTGTTTTTAATTCTGCGATAAATCTATTCTACCATTTTCCCCTCGCGATACTCATTCTTCTCTACAAGAAGTAGTACCCCAATGCAGATGAACCAAACTATCCAGAGTATGCTACCGACTAGACCAGCGATATCTACTACCGGGAAAGACGGTATCACCGTATGGAATAATTCAGTTTGTGCTAAAAGATAAATCGCTGATGCCACAAAACCGAGCCAAGCAACCCATGACTTCAAAAGTTTTTTCTTGTAAATGAGAATGCTAAATAGGAACATTGAAAGAATGCTGAAGAGCTGGCCGACGTACTCACCAAGAAGCACACCTCCAAATTGGTTTACTGTTTGAAACGCTACTGTCGAAGCTGTCTGCATGGCTTCTGTAGCGCCGCTCGCTACATAATTCCTTGCCAGTATAGGAATAACAAAAACCCATCGAAGCAGACCTATCAACTGAGCAACAAGTGCAATCACTCCGAATGTAGTCGCTAGGCTAACCAACACATTTGAAGTGTTCTTCCACAACTTCCCAAGCATTATGGTAGCGAAGAGAAGTGGCAATCCTGCAAGTGCAAAAAAGAGCCACGTATAAATGAGCCCACTACCACCCTCTGCAAATTTCGTAAGCACGACACCTCCCGGTTCTCTTAAAATATCTGGATAATTAAAATTAGCGATGAGTAGTGCGTATGGAATGTTTACAATCACGGCACCGGAAACAAATAAAATACCTGTTATCTTTTTTATATATTTATTATACCCGTTGTATGTGTTCATATATTATTTTGTCTTGTATTCAACTCCTATTTTCCAAACACCCTTTTCCAAAAAGGCTTCGATGGTTTGGCGTGTAGCTTTGTTTATAAGATTTGAATGAGAAATCTTTTGGGATTTTGCATATTCTACTAATGTTACAATCTTTTTACCCTCTAAATAAGCCAAGCGCTTGTGATAGCTATTGGTAAGGGCTTTTGCAACTATTTCTTCCATTACTTCCGTTTTACCCTTCTCATCAAACTCTTTGAATGCATTATAATACTTTCTTCGATCAATAAATTTAATATTTATAGGAACAAAACCTTCTCGAATTAAAAGATAATTATTTAACACGCGACCAATGCGTCCATTCCCATCGCAAAATGGATGAGTGTATTCAAATGAAAGGTGTAGTTTAGCAATACGCTTTATTATGCTTCCATGATTATTGGCATTATATTCTGCGAGCATGTTTTCCAATCTCTCAAGTATCTCTTGTGGGGCGGGAGCAATGTGACTACCCACTCGCACAAATTCTTTATCTTTCCTAAATCTTCCAGCAATGTCATCGCGAATATTTGAAATTAGCATTTTATGAAGAGATAAAATAACATCAAGCGTTAATTCCTGCTCTTTGGCTCGTTTTCCTATATACGACACAATCCGCGCGAGATTTTTAGCCTCAAAAATCTCGCGCTCAGAAATAAACCTATCAAGATCAATCTGGAGCAATATTTTTTCCGTTTCCTCAAGAGTAAGAGTGCTGTTTTCAATAGCATTTGAGTTATAGACCTGTTCGGCAATTTCCGCTTCACTGACGAGTGAAATGAGCGCCTCTTTGCCGATAGAAGCTTTATAGTATCTCTCTCGCAGAGAATTTATTTTATTGAATGCTGCTGGTGTCTTTGCCATATACTAAATATTATAGTAATTTTCACGCTTTTGTCAATATAATCGTGAAAAAATGCTTTTTTATCTAATTTTTCACGATTATGGTTCAAAATCCCGCTTATTGCCAAATCTAAATACAGCAGTTTTGGTATATTCTTCTGACTAAAATAAGTCAAGAAAAACGTAAATTATACACGAATATCGACTAAATTTACGTTTTATTCTAGCATTCGCCCCTACCCAACCCAAAGAGCCTTGTCACTCGCAAGGACAGCCCTTTTGAAACAAAATTATTTTTGTTTCAAATCCATAATCTTATTCTACCGCCATCTCTTTCTGGATCCCTTCATAAAATGACCCGACGTTTGCCAAACGATTACGTAAAAAACTTAGTCCTTCATAGAGGAGTTGCTCATCCTTCCATTTTATTATTTCTTCTTTTGTATCAAATTGCGACAAAATATTCTCACGATACCCTTTTATTTCATTTTCTTTTTCTGCTTGAGACTTCTCAGAAAAACCATGCATCCTAAAAGCCATCATAGGGTCTGTTCGCATAAGTGACATCACTTCTTCATCTGAAATTTCTGGAAAATTACTAATATCGATAGACGCACCGAAATCTATAAATCTCACCTCCCCTTCTCTATCTATTATCATATGAGATTTTCCGAAGTCGTCCGTGAGTATCTGATCATTTACAAGAATATTGTTCTCATGAAGTTTCTTCAACGCCTTGGCAAACTTTTGCCCAAGACTCTCCATATATGCTGGTATGCATTTTTCATCTTCAAGTTTTAAAATTAGTGTACCCTCGATAAATTCTTCATGTATATACCCTTCTTGTGTAGCAAATTGTTTCGGACCAATTCCGAGCTCTCCTGCAATTTTAGAAATATCTTTTTCTTTCAATGCCTCAAGTGGTTTTATAACATGAGAACCATTTTGGGTTTCAATTTTAAATCCATAACCACGTGCGCCAGCAGACAAGAGTGAGATCTTCGGATTTTCATTCTTCTCAATATTCATATCAGGAAAATGTAGGATAGCGGCTTCATCCTTTAGTGCATATAAATATTGTGCGTATTTTTCGGGATATTTAGACTTTATCTCCGGCAAACTCATCCCGAGCATTTGATCGCGCTCTAATTCCCCTGCTACTTTACCGCCAAGCATTGCCTCGGCATTGCCTAATTGATTCTCAAGTCTTTCTGGTGGTTTCTCGTTAAAATTCATAGCCCTATTTTACCATTTTCGTTGTCGATTACTGTTTGAAGGCTTCTTCCAGCGTCTTGATGTCGAACTTCTTCATCTGCATAAAGGCCTCGGTCACGCGGGCAATCTGATCTTTAGTACCGGTACTCATCATCCGCTCCATGGCGCTGGGCACTACCTGCCAAGGAAAGCCGAATTTGTCATTGAGCCAGCCACACTGCACCTCCTTGCCTCCCTCGGTCAGCTTATCCCAATAGTAGTCCACTTGTTCTTGCGTGTCACAACTGACTACCAACGATATGGCTTGTTGGAATGACAACGGACTCTTCCGTCCACTATCCATGAGCGCCATATTGAAGTTCTCGATCATAATGCCGGCGTGCTTAACCTTCGCCCGCTCTTCATCCACCAGCTCAGTGCCATCGTATGGCATCACGTAGCCAATCTTAGAATCGTGAAAGACGCTGGTATAAAAGTCGACTGCCTCCTGCGCTCTCCCCGACACCTCACCTGCGAACATCAAGGTAGGTATGACCTTCTGCGGAGACTTCATGGTGCTCGAGTACATAACCTGCCACGATACTCCATATTTATCCTGCACCCAGCCATAGTGCTCTGCGAATGGATAGGCAGAGAGCTCCATCAAGATCTTGCCCGCAACAGCGAGTTTGCCCCATAGCGCATCCACCTCTTGCGCAGTATCGCAGGAGATAATGAATGACACAGTGGGATTGAATGGCAAATATGGTCCCGCCGTCATGAGGTTTAAATTGGCGCCAAAGATCTCGATCGTCGCCATCTTTACTGCGCCTGAAGGCGTATTTTCTAGCTCACTTCCACCCTTCGTCTTGGCGCCAGGGAAGACTGACATGTAAAAGTCAGTGACCTCCTTCATATTCTTCTCAAACCACAAAAACGGTGTGATCTTCTGCATATTTTTAATTAATTGTTTCTTAGACTAACTTATAAATTGTGATAGGGTAAACATTTTCCTTCCATGTTTTCATTAAATCTTCAGACCTTACGTTCGCAAAATTCTATCCAAGAGAGTTGTGCTCCACAATCCACTCAATACCAAATTTGTCTCGGAACATGCCAAAGTATGAGCCCCACGGGCTGTCGGCAATAGGCATTTCAACCTGCCCACCTACGGATAGTCCGTTAAATAGCCTGTCTGCTTCCTCGCGACTTTCTGCACTAATTGATATTTTGGATCTATTTTCGTTTTCATTTACTCGGCCCATACCCTCTGGAATGTCATTGCCAATTAACATATTTGGGCCAATAGGCAAAGAAATGTGTAATATTTTATTTGCATCATGTTCTGCTACAGGAAAATCGGCGCTTGCTAGGTCTTTGAGGCGCGTAATCTTTGCGAACTCGCCACCAAAAACTGATTTGTAAAAATTAAACGCCTCATCTGCATTCCCATTAAAGTTTATATGTGGATTTATTGTTATCATAGATCCATACTACCATTTTTGTTACCGTAGAAATACCTTGCATAATTATGCGGCACTCACTAAGTTGATAAAAGGTTCCTGCTTGCCCGCCCATGGCGGGACATCTCTTATCAACTTAGTTTGAGATGTGCAGAACCACGTTTCCTTTTTTTCTACCAGTATCAACATATCGGTGAGCTTCCACAACTTCGTTCATGGCAAATGTCCTGTCGATTACTGCTTGATATGTGCCATCCTCATATAGTCTCCTCAGTTGCTCCAATTGCTCTTTACTATCAGAGGCAACATCGAATCCTTCGACAGTTATATAGACACCGCCGTCATGTAAAAGATGGGTGCACTTCTTTTTTGAAGTTTTACCGACAGCATCAAATATAATATCAAACGTGTTGGTGTGTTTGGTAAAATCTTCCTTATCATACAGTATAGTATGTGTAGTGCCCAGAGTGCGCACCAGCTCTAGTCCATCGGAGCTACAGACTGTTGTGATTTCTGCTCCATGATATTTTGCTATTTGTATCGCCGCACTTCCTACCGCTCCAGTGCCCCCAACGATTAAAATTTTTAGCCCCGCTCTTTTACTGATCCCCGCTTTTTCTAGAAAATAGATTGCAGTCTGTCCACCAAAAACAATAGCAGCAGCCTCATCAAATGAGGCGATGCGCGGCATCATGACAACCGCACTTTTTTCATCCACGGCAATATATTCTGCGTATGTACCAAATTTGAAGCCAGTTGCACCAAAGACTCGATCACCAATTTTAAAATGATTTACTTTGTTGCCGGCACTCTCTACAATTCCTGCAAAAACAGTTCCCAAGATTGGTTTTCTCGGCTTTGAAAAACCTAGTACCAGTCGCATAACTATTTTCATAAATCCTTCAACCCGAAGCGCTCTCACTCGAACATCGCCAGAGTTTACCGTCGTTGCAACTATTTTGACTAGTATTTCGTTATCTTTTGGTATAGGTTTCGGCACCTCCCCCATTTGTAAAACCTCAGGTGGGCCATATTTTTTGCAAAGTATTGCTTTCATAAATTTATTTTAGCATTTTTAGCAAAAAAGCACCCTTCCGTTCGCGCGTAATATCACCGCCGTGGGAAAAAGAGGAAACGGTGGGGATTGCTCCCTTTAATATTTCATATCTACATAAAATCCATATCTGCCCCCACATGAATAGCCATTTTTATCCTTGTGCTGACGAATACTATTATCATGCTTGCTCTTGATAAATTTTTTTCCACAAGAGTTACATTGATAAATGTATTTTGGTCCAAACGAAGAACGCCTAGGCGTTCTTGATAAGCCAGATGTTTTGCGCGGACGCGGAGCAGGTGTAGGTCTGTTCGGATCAAAAAGATAACGATTTTCTGGTGTTTCGCCAGCTTTGGATAATTCAATTTGATGTCTGGGTACAAACTTTGTATCAGTATTTTCAATAGAACTCATATGCTCGGAAACAAATCTCTTTGTTCCTGGTTCGCTTGCTCCACCACTAAGTTTGTGGGCAAAGAAATATTCTCGCTCCACTCCGTCTCTTCGTTGTTGGTATTTTAGTGAATACGGCTCAACTAATCTTTCCTCGCCCTTATAAATAATTTTCAGAAGAGTTTGTGTTCGCCCCGCTTGCATTATTGGCATTCGTAAATCTGCTCTAAAATAGGCAAATTGTGTGTAGCCATTGTTGGGATAGCCAACAAACAAAGTTTCAAGGTCTGCAACAAAAGCTGAAATTGCATCCTCTACAGTCATAAGATACTTTTTTGCACATACTACTGATTTAGCCCACTCCATTCTAAAATAATCAAAAGGGGTTTTGTGTAGAATGTCCTTTAGGACATAGGGATTCTTTTTAAAAATTGTTTTTTGTATAAAAGTTTCTATGACTTCTTCCTTGTTTAAATTCCCACCCAATAGTTTGATAGAGTAAGCATAGTCAAATAGGTCAGGTGCATGTTGCCGTTGCAAAAGACATTTCAATTTTGTTGCAATAATTTCTTCCAGCTTCATGCATCGAATATCGCAAACAATCTCACTTGCATCAGAATAGGGATGTATTAATTTTACATTCTGAATGGGAAGCAAGACTTTATCAAAACGGGTAATGTCCATAGAAATTTTTAATTTGATATGGTCAGCTTCACCGTTAAATCCCTTAAAATAAACTCTAGCTTCATAGACTTTTAGATCAGGAAGAGGTGCATCAGTTGCTGTAAACTTTTCCTCAACTTTTATATCTTCTTTAACAAACATAATCCCAGACTTTGGTTGAATAGAATCACAGACAGCATTTATTTCTGCAACAAGAGCGTTTTGAGTAATATCGTCAGGTATTCCAAAGTCTAAATCGTTTGAAAACCTTGTATTTTCAAAATAACCTTTGCGTAAAGCATTTCCGCCTTTTAGAAAAATGGTATCTTTAAGACTACTTGTTGTGAAAATTCCAAAAATTAGCCAACCAAAAACATAGTCCCGCTCAACATTTGATGAGTGGATTTCAAATTCTTTTGATTTAGATTTAATTTCATCTTTAGTTATCATTTATCTACTTTACATTCCTAGACTGATATTCTTTCGTGAATTATTTTCGAACCATCTGATTCTCTAGGGAAATTACCTTCTTTATCTCTGAAAGAAAGTTCTTTAGCTGGGTGATTATCTTTTTTCGGGAACCACAAAGGGATTTTTTCTATATCGGTAAATGGAGCAGATTGGAACATCTTTTTTATAGTTTCAAAATCTTTTCCCTTAAAAGACTCTGCTTCTGACACGGCTAATTGCCAAAATGTAATGATTGCAATTTCATTTTCATACTCTGTGCTTTCGTGATATTTTTCCAGATGTTCAAAAAGCTCCTCTGTCAGATCCCACAATGAATCAAATAGATGATCTACCTCAATAATATCCCGTTCAGTATTATTAGACTCTCTCAGATACATCATAAAAGCAGCGTTTAAGTGCGGGCTGCCCCCATTCTGCCATCGCCCTGGATTGTTTTTTTCAGTTTCAACATATAGCCTGCCAAAAAGTTCTAGCCAGGTGTAATCAACTTTGCCTATCAGGTGAGGAAAGTCTTTGAATTCTTCTTTTTTCTTTGCTTCCCATTCGGCATCAAATTTTTCATCAGCAACTGCTTCTCGCTCGTCCTCCTTCTGACGATAAATACGATAGATGTAGTAAGCAATTATTGCCAAAAGTATGTAAAGTATAGTCATAATTTATTAGAAGCTCTTAAACCACTCCTTATTAATTTCAATAATTTCTTGTGATTTTATATTTGTTCCCAAACCTAGCTCCTTCATCTTTTCAACTAGCTCACTTCCATCAATCAAATCAATTGGGGGAGCCCCATCTCTACTGGCTTCAAGTTTAGAATCTCTAGTAAATGTTCCAGTTGTTATAAACAATCCCTTATCAGTTCGTCCGACCATTGCACCTCTAAAATCTCTGATTTCTTTAGATGGCACTGAGCCAATATATCTTTTACATTGAAATATAATGTGAAAACTTAACAAACCGCCCATTTTAATTATTCCTCTACCATCTATTCCTCCATCTCCAGATCTACCAGTAACTTCAACCTGAACAAACCCCGACTCTCTAAGAATTCTTTGACACAATCGTTCAAAAGCTTCTGGTGTAAGAGTCATTATATTTTCTAATAGTTCTTCTTGCCACAATTTAGAAGAATTATCCGGATTCTTTCCTTCATCAACTTCAGATTCGATTGTTTCTATTTGATCTAATGATTTAACAAATTTATTAACTTCTTTTTTATCTACCTTAAAAATATCTTTTCCTTTATGAGTCAGAGCCCACACACCTCAAGAAGAATTCTCTAAAACTCCAAATCTTTTTAAGTAGTTTCTTGACCACGCTAATCTGTATCCAAGCTTTGTCCTATTCCCTCTATGTATTTCATTTACATCATCCTCAGATAATTTTAGTATTTCAGCAACTTTTTCATTTATTTCTGAATTCGATCCAGAGCCACCAAGATCATGTAGCGCTTTTATTACTGGGTTAAACAAATCATCGTATGTTGGTACTGACATAAATTTAATTTTATCTATTAAAATAAGTTATTCCAATTTGTAAGGTTTTTGATTTCATAAATTTATTTTACTCCACCGGACACGTATTCTTCCCCATTGCTGCATAAAACCCACACCAACTAAATATCGCCTCAAAAAACGCAAAACCCGAGAAAAAGACAAGGATAGGACTCCATGTGGTAGTGATCGCCCACAAGAGCAATCCTACTCCAATAGCGACGCGAATCAAGCGGTCTTTCTTTCCAATATTTTTGGGCGCGCCATGCGCAGACCGGCGCGCAAATTTCTTCAAAATCGCACGATAAATAAAACCGACAATGAACGCGAGAATATCCATGATGACGATAAGCCCCCAGCCGAATGGTGAGAGGATAAAAGAAATTGGAGATTCTTCAAAAAAGTCTCGTTTCAAATCTGGAATCATCGAAAGAGCATTCGCCCCCTCCTTGCCATCAAACGCTTCTATCTCTCCGACTGCGAGTGAATACTTGCCGGTGTTGTCAGGGTTTGAAACTTTGATTGTATACACTCCGGCCTCGGCGCGAGCTTTGTATTCCCCGCCGTCGAAATAATTACTTTGACCGAATGGCTCAAAGAAAGGTTTCCAAGTGGCATCGGCGCCTCCGATTGTCGCTATTTTAACACTATCTTTGAATACTTCCGCGAGTATATCTTTTTTTGTGGATTTTATATCCGGCACCAAAATGCCAACATACAGGTCAAATGGCGCGGGGGCATTGATGACATACACATCTGGCACACCGGTGAGCTTGGCGTAATACGCTTTGGAGACCTCGGGATCTGACACGGTCGTCAATCGGCTCTCGGTGATGCGTGGCTGGTGGGCGGAGGCGGTGGGCGGAGTCAGTACAAATAGAGCGACAAATAGCGCGAGGAATGCGAGTGGTATTACTTTGTATTTTCTTGTTAGCATAATAACGATTATACTATATCGTGCAAAACAAAAAACCGCACGTTGGCGGTTTTTTGTTTTGCATCCAATGCAATTACTAGATTACTTTATTCAATAGCTCAATCGTCTTCACTCCCAAAATACCATCAGTGGTAAGCTTATTAGCTTTCTGGAATTTCTTGACTGCAGCTTTGGTCAAAGGACCATAGTTACCGTTGATAGGGCCATTGTACATACCAAGAGTCTTAAGCTTTTGCTGAGCGATTTTTACTTCAGCATTGGCGCGGAGACCTGGTTTTAGTATTTTGCTTGTGATTAGATTGTTCATAATGCTTACTCCCAAAACTGTAGGCATAGCGCCTCCAATAATAGAAGAAGTCGGGGTCTCTGCAGGAGGAGTACTATTTGAACCAGACGAAGATCCACTACTACCACCAGATGAACCACCGCCAGATGAGCCACCACCAGTTGAGCCAGTAGGGGTCGTAGTATCAGTGGTTTGAGCCTGATTTTGTGTAGGTTCAGGAGAAGTTGTTGGAACTGGAACGAGGGTTACCTTGAAAAAGAGATCGCCTGGATTTGTATTCCATACGCCTTGA
>JBDKLD010000043.1:0-16131 GCA_039795715.1 Candidatus Parcubacteria bacterium
ATGCCATGCTCAGTGTCGCGATAAAATTTGCGAGGAGTCTTTGCTTTCTTTTCTTCTTGCTGTGTACCTTTCTCTTGGCTATCTTCGCCAAAGTCTTCCGGTTTACCCATACTCGATATAAGCTTGTCGACATGTTCTTTGGTAATGATACGAGCACTTTTTTCTGCACCACTGGTGTAGTCGATAAATTGTTCCGCAATACGACTTTCAATATCTTTTATTATTTCTATATTATCAGTGTACGAAGCAAAGTAGAGACGAATCGAAGATAAGTATGCGTCGAGTTCTCCGTATGTATCTTCTTCTATGTAGAAGAGTGTATTAGCAATGCTTGTGGGTATGGTTTTTTTCATTTTATTTTAGTAAACGATTAATTGATTTTGATAGTTCCGACCATGTTTGTCTGAGTGCGGATAATGTTTCTTGTCCTCTCTTGGTGAGTTCGTAGTATTTTCGTGGTGGACCAGATTGGGATTCTTCCCAGCTGTGGGTGAGTAAGTCTGATTGACGAAGCCTCGACAAGAGGGGATAGAGTGTGCCTTCGACTACGATAAGGTCGGCGGACTTTAACTCTCTAATTATATCGCTAGCATATTTTTTTTCCTTGGCGATGGTGAGTAAAATACAGTATTCGAGAATACCTTTTCTCATCTGCGATTTTTGATTTTCGCTTGAGTTTTCTTTAGGATTTTCATTATTTTCGCTTATATTTTCCTTCATATTTCTAAAATAGCATATAGTACCTTGTAGTGCAAGGTACTATGTGGAAAACTTTCATATCATTGCTTTTATTAAATAAATCAGTAGAGTGAGACAATCAATATACTTTAATTAGAATAAATCATCTTATTTTTATGCCTCAAAAAGAACTCCGCGACTATATAGACGCAGCCCGTAAGCAGGGCCATACAAATGAAGATATTATGCAAAAGCTGATTGGTGTCGGCTGGCAGGTCCACGAAGTGGTGGATATTGTACTTGATAGGATGACGCATGTGTCTGCCTCTATTCCGATGCCGTCACCAAATGCCAATATCATCACAGTTCGTAACGTTTCAAAATTCTACAAGAAAGTTCATGCTCTTGAAGATGTCAGTCTCGAAGTTCGCAAAGGTTCAGTTACGGCATTGCTTGGTCCAAACGGAGCAGGCAAGACGACGCTTGTTCGTGCGATGACGACACTGCTCAAGCCAGATCTCGGTACTATTACTGTTGCCGGTCACGATGTTGTTCGCGACGCGCAAAAGCTACGCTCTATTATCGGTCTTGCTGGGCAATATGCGGCAGTCGATGGTATTCTCACTGGTCGTGAAAATCTCGAAATGGTTGGCCGTCTTTATCGTCTTTCAAAAAGTGAAGCCAAAACTCGCGCCACAGAATTGCTCAAAGCTTTTGATTTGGAAGACGCAGCCGACCGTTCACTCAAAACCTACTCTGGTGGTATGCGCCGACGACTCGACCTCGCTGCGAGTATTGTGCTCAAGCCAAAAGTACTCTTCCTTGATGAACCAACTACTGGGCTCGATCCGCGCAGTCGTTTTACTATGTGGAGTGTTATCCGTGACCTTGTTCGTGATGGCACAACTGTATTGCTCACCACGCAGTACCTCGAAGAAGCCGATCAGCTTGCTGGTATGATTTTTGTAATTGACCACGGCAAAATAATTGCGGAGGGAACACCTGATGAACTCAAGCGCCAAGTCGGTGGTGATATTCTGGAAATTCGCGTTGCCAACCATAGTGATGCGGTGCGAGTTGGCGAAGTAATTCAAAATCTCGGCACCACAGAAGAGGCCGGAGAAATGAAAGCCGATATTGATACCGGCATCGTCACACTTCCGGTTTCCGGAGGCGCGTCAGTACTTGTTACGGCGCTCCGCGATCTCGATGCGGCTGGGCTTGCGATTTCTGACATTATGCTTCGCCGACCATCTCTTGATGATGTCTTTATGAAGCTGACCGGTCATGTTGCTGAGGAAGCAAGCAAATAGAGATTAAGAAAATATAAAAAATATATGAAACAAAGATCACAAACATTCACCGATATCTGGATAATGACCAAGCGCAACTTGACTCACTACGCGCGTATGCCCCAACTCATCATTTTCTCTTTCATTCAGCCGATTATGTTCGTCTTGCTTTTCGCCTACGTTTTTGGCGGTGCGATTCAAACTCCTGGTGTCGACTATATCAACTTTTTGCTACCAGGTATTTTGGTTCAGACCGTTCTTTTCGGTTCGATGATGACAGGCGTGTCTCTCGCTGAAGATGTTTCGCGAGGTATGATAGATCGTTTTCGCTCTCTGCCGATGGCACGCTCTGCTGTGCTCGGTGGGCGTACTATTACAGAGGCGCTCCGCAATGTGCTCATTGTAGCGATCATGACACTCGTTGGCATGCTCATCGGTTTTGATATTAACCATGGTTTCGGCAACTATCTCCTAGCGGTACTCCTCGTGGTTTTCTTTGGCTTTGCTTTCTCTTGGATTTCTGCGACGATAGGTCTCGCAGTAAAAAGCGTCGAGACTGCGCAAACTGCCGGTTTCATTTGGGTTTTTCCGCTCGCTTTTGCTAGTTCCATTTTTGTACCAGTTGAAACTATGAAGGGCGGAATTCGTTGGTTTGCAGAACACAATCCGATTAGCTTCACCGTCAACACTGTCCGTGCGCTCATTCTCGGTACGCCGGTAGGGGATGACCTTTGGTATTCGCTTGCTTGGATTGTCGGAATTCTTATTGTCTTTGTTCCACTAGCGGTGTGGAGGTACAGGAAGATTACGTAGAATACTTACTATAAAATCTTTTCCCAAAGGTACACAAATGTGCTTTAATATAGACATGAAAAAAGGATACTTTGGACACATAGAAAAAGACACACAAGACAATGAAAACTTCCGCAAAGTGCTCTATACAGGCGAGCATAGCCAGCTTGTTTTGATGAGTCTTTTGCCGGGTGAAGATATTGGAGAAGAAGTGCACGAAGAAGTCGATCAGTTTTTCCGAGTTGAAAAGGGAATGGCACAGGTTTTCATCGATACGACAGAATATGCACTAAATGATGGCGATGCTGTCATTGTACCTGCTGGAGCTAAACACAATGTAGTCAATGTTGGCCCTGATGCGCTCAAGCTCTACACAATCTATTCTCCTGCCAACCACAAAGACGGCACTGTTCATTCCACAAAGGCAGATGCAGAAAAAGATCACAGCGAAGAGCACTTTGATGGCAAGACCACAGAGTAAGTTTTTTTTCATAGATAAATAAAATTTGTATGGTACTATTTTAAAATGCGGAAAAAGTTCTCAGGATTTACGCTTGTCGAAGTCATGGTTGTCATCGCCATTTTGGTTATTTTACTAGCAGTTATTTTTGTCGCTATCAATCCAAAAAAACGCTTACTCGATGCAAAGATTGCTCAAACTGAAATAAATAGAAGTTCTCTCAACAAGGCAATTACAATGAAATATGCTGAAAACCCAGGGTACTTTTCTGACCCAGCCTGTGGTGCGGGTCCTTTACCTACAACACCTACCCTTATTTCAAGTGCAACTGGCAGGTATAATCTTGCTCCATGCCTTTCTGATTACTTTACAAAAATCCCCGTAAATACTGTAGACGGTGGCAAATATACTGACAATTCAAATTACGATACCAAATTCTACATCGTGCGTAATCCAAAAACAAAAGACACAACACTGTGTGACTATTCTTCACTTTTCAAAACAATAATAGTAGGTAGTCAGCCGAGTTCATCGGTCATGGTGAGTAATAAGCTCTATGTTGGTAATTGGGCCAGTAACACTGTTTCAGCCTATGAATTATCTGGTTGTAATACGGCAATTTCACTTGGTACTATTTCTGTCGGCAATGGCCCAATTGGTATGGTAGCTATTGGTACAAAAGTCTATGTTATTAATTATTATAGTAGCAATCTTTCGGTAATAGATACTGTTAGTAATCAAAATATACAAACAATACAATTAATAGTAGGGAATCAAACAGTAGGGAGTCCAATATCAATAGCACAATTAGGTTCAAAAGTAATAATTGGGTCTGAAACGGTTAATGACGGCATAGTAACTATTGTTGACACCGCAAATAATAATCAACTCAGTAGGATACCCCTCACGGGTATATTGAAACCTATTGCAATGACAACTATTGGCACAAAAGTGTATGTAGCAAATTACTCAAGTAGTAGTGTGTCAGTGATAGAAACAGCCAGCACACCTCCTGCCATTTTTGGTCCTTCTATCATTGTTGGTACACAGCCAAAAAGTATTTTTGCTCTCAATAATAAATTGTATGTTGCCAACTTCGGTAGTAATTCTGTATCTGTCATTGATACAGTAAATAATTCTATTGCCTCGCCTATTACAGTAGGGAATGCACCGAGTAGTATTTCTGCTGTCGACAATAAAATATATGTAGCAAATAGTGCAAGTAACACAGTCTCTGTGATTAATGCTATCACCGACACGGTCATAGGCATTCCAATTCCTGTCGGGACAAATCCAAACAGCCTATTGACGCTGGGTAAAAAAGTATATGTTACAAATATCGGTAGTAGTAATGTTTCGGTGATAGATACTGACAACAATAATTCAGTGGCAACTTTTTTAACTGGTGCTGGGCCATCGTACCAGGGGTCGTCTGGTACAAATGTATTTATTTTAAATACCGGAGGTGGCTCAGTTACTGTTATTGGCGGTAATTAGCTAGTAGGCTTCTTTAGACTTACTACAGGGTATATAGGGTATGTAGAGTATCACTTTTAATCGCCAGACGAATTTGCTATTATTCTTCATATGACAAACGGAGAAAGCGTTCGCGCAGATAGGCTGAAAAAACTGGACATATTGAAAGTGGCGGGCGTCGATGCGTATCCGGCAAGGATTGAGCGCGACGTCACTATTGCGCACTATTTAGAAAACTTCAAAAAGCATGAGGAAGAAAAGAGCGAACTTGCAATTGCTGGTAGAATAATGTCGATACGAGGTCATGGCGCGATAATTTTCGTTGATATCTACGATGGCACTGGTCGTATTCAGGCACTCATCCAAAAAGGCGTGGTTGCCGAAGAAGCATTTGACCTTTTTGTAAATGCCGTTGATCAGGGTGATTTTATTTCTGCCAAAGGCACAGCCTTTACGACCAAGCGCGGAGAAAACTCAGTGCAAGCCACAACTTGGACGATGGCGTCAAAGTCACTCATGGCACTTCCGTCAGAGTGGTACGGACTCAAAGACGAAGAAGCGCGCTACCGTGAACGCTACGTCGATGTCCTTCTCAATCCAGCACTCAAGGAAATGTTCATTCGCCGTTCGAAGTTCTGGAATACTATCCGTTCATTTTTACTTGAGCAAGATTTTATCGAAGTCGAAACACCAATTTTGGAAAGTGAGCCGGGTGGTGCTGATGCACGACCTTTTGTCACGCATCACAATGCGCTCGACCTCGACATATATTTACGTATTTCTGCTGGTGAACTTTGGCAGAAGCGTTTACTCGTTGCTGGTTTCCCACGTGTTTTTGAAATCGGCAGAATTTTTCGTAACGAAGGTATGTCAAATGAACATGCTCAGGACTATACACAACTCGAATTTTACCAAGCTTTCTCTGACTATCGCGAAGGCATGAAGATGATCCAGTCGCTCTACCGGAAAATCGGCGAAGAAGTCTACGGCACAACTAAGTTTTCTATCCGAGGATTTGAAATAGATCTTGCGGACGAGTGGACGACGATAGACTATTGCGACATTATAGAAAAAACCTACGGCATCAATCCACTCACAGCAACTGACGAGCAAGCAACGATGGCTGCTACAAAAGCTGGTGTCCAAGTAGAAGATGGCGCGCCAAACAAAGCTCGCATTATTGATCAGCTCTGGAAAAATATCCGTAAAGGTTTGTCAGGCCCAGCATTTCTTATTGGTGTTCCTGCATATCTTGAGCCGCTAGCAAAACGTGATCCAAAAAATAGGGAAGTCGTTGAACGATTTCAAGTTATTCTAGCTGGTTCAGAAATGGGCAAAGGTTTTAGTGAGCTCAATGAACCAATTGACCAAGAATCGCGCTTCAAGGATCAACAGGCGATGCGCGATGCAGGCGATGAAGAAGCCCAGCGTATGGACGCCGACTATATACATGCGCTTGAATACGGCATGCCGCCAGCGTTCGGGTTTGGCGTTTCGGAGCGACTCTTTAGTTTCTTGGAAAATAAGAGCATCCGCGAGGCTCAGTTGTTTCCTTTGTTACGACCGAAGAAAGACTAATTTCACTATTCTAAAAAACTGGAAAATCTAATATACTACTTGTGTATGAAGTACATGTCACGCAAGCTCATTTTAGTTTTGATTTTTTCTTTTATTCTTCCACTCACCGTTTTTGCAGACGTCAGCACGGGTTTTGTTGAGCAATCAGTTTGGTTTTCCAATGAGCCAGATAAAGTAGGGGAAACAATACTCATTTCGACTCTGGTAAATAACCAAAGCGACAAAGCAATTTTTGGCACAGTGGCTTTCTACGACGAACAATCATTGCTCGGCAAAAAGACTGTGACAGTAGAAGTGCATTCCGCAAAAGTGGTTTCGATTAGTTGGAAAGTGACCAAGGGCAACCATTCGATCTTGGCAAAATTTGAAGATCCAAAGATATCAAACAGCGAAGGTCAATCAGTAGTTGTTTCAAACGCAATTACTGCACCACAAGTTTTTGAAGTCATAGCTCCAGCTCCAACACCTATAACAACAGAGACAAAAGCAGAATCGACAGTGTCTGACAAAAACAAAACTGAAAGCGATGTTAGTAAAACTGTCGATGCCGCAAAAGATGCCGCTGAAACAACGTTTGAAAAACTCGACGATTTTCGCGAGACAACTTCTCTTGCACTAGCAAGCAAGGCAGTTGTTGCTGCTGATCAAATAGCGCAAATTAAAAATGATGCCGTCAAAGGTAAAATACTAGGCGCTTCGACAACGAAAGATTCGATTTTGAAGACTCCTTTTGCCTATCTTAAAATGTTTTTCTATAAGCTTGCCCACTTCATTTTTAGTCACAAATACGTATTCTACGGCCTTATTATCCTTATTATTGTTCTCTTTTTCCGTTACCTCATCCGCGCGCCGAGATAATCGCCTTTTTTCCTCCCAACGAGTATACTTCCTCTATGCGAGGCAGAATTTTATTTGGCATAGCAATACTTTTACTCGGTTTTCTCTTACCTTGGTGGGTAGCTTTTGTCCTGTTTTTCATAGGTAGCTTCCTCTATGCGCCATGGTTTGAGCTCCTTGTCATCGGCATTTTTTATGACTTGGTTTTTGGTATTGCGCGTGAATCATTCAGCAATTTCCAATTTACTTACACAGCCGTGGCAGTTTTAGCGATTACACTTATGTATATTATCAAGAAAAAAATTATCAACGTATGATGTTCAACCGCAAAAGGCGAAAAGGTTTTCTTCATGAAATCAATCCTGATGAGATTCTTCTCGATGCCCGAAATTCACCTAAGTTCAACTCGCAACAATTTGAAGGACGTCTTGAAAAACCGATCGCCAAAAGGTCTATTTTTATTTTAGGACTTGCCGGTATACTCGTTGTCACTGTAATTGTTTCAAAGCTTTGGTCTCTGCAAATTGTACAGGGCGCATACTTTAGAGAGCGTAGTGAAAATATTAGTTTCAATACCAGCCCTTTTTTTGCAGATCGAGGTGTTGTCTATGATCGCAACGACAAAGAGCTCATTTGGAATGTGCCGTCACCAGAAAACGAAACTTTTTCAAGGCGAGCCTACATTGCCGAGCCGGGATTTTCACACTTGCTCGGCTATGTGAATTATCCGACCAAAGATTCTTCGGGTGTTTTTTGGTCAACAGAATTTATTGGCAAAGATGGTTTGGAAAAGCAGTATAATGATCGACTCAAAGGTGTCAACGGTGTTGAGCTCATAGAAGTAGATGTCAAAGGCGAAGTGCATTCAAAGAACATTTCAAAACAACCGATACCAGGTGAAAATCTTCACACCACTATTGATGCAGGAGTGCAAGCAGCGCTCAATAGGTCGCTTTCCGATTTGTTGCATACTGGAGGCTACACAGGGGGCTCTGGTGTCATACTCGATATTCGAAATGGTGAAATTCTTGCCATCACCAATGCTCCTGAATATGATTCCAATATTCTCTCTGATGGTGATGATGTGGAAAAAATAAAAGGCTACACAACAGATACTCGTAGGGTCTATCTCAATCGAGCGATTTCCGGATTGTACACTCCGGGTTCGATCGTCAAGCCATTTGTGGCGATAGGTGCGCTTACGGAAGGTATCATTACTCCTGAGAAGAAAATTCTTTCGACCGGTTCGATTTCGTTGCCCAATCCATACAATCAAAAACTAACGAGCGTCTTCAAAGACTGGAAGGCGCATGGCTACGTTGATATGAGAACAGCGATTGCTGTTTCGTCTGACGTATATTTTTATGAAGTTGGAGGTGGCTACAAAGATCAAAAGGGTATCGGCATCGCGGGGATAGACAAGTACAATAAACTCTTTGGCGTTGGTGGTGATAAAACTGGCATTGATCTAGCGGGAGAAATCGGTGGCAATATTCCAACCCCTGAATGGAAGCTAAAAGTGTTCAAAGGTGATCCGTGGCGCGTTGGTGATACGTACCATACTGCAATCGGCCAATACGGTTTCCAGGTGACACCGATACAAATGGCGAGAGCTGTTGCGGCTATTGCAAATGGTGGCCAGCTTGTTACTCCACACTTGCTCCTCTCTGATACTGCTGGAGCAAAAACAACTGCCATACCGCAAGACATTTCTCCAGAAACTTTTCAAATTGTTCGCGAAGGAATGCGACAAGTTGTCACTGGTGGCACAACACAAGCCGTCAATTTCCCATACCTCAAAATGGCTGCCAAGTCCGGCACTGCTCAGCTTGGCGCCAATAAAGACCGTGTGAATTCATGGATCATTGGTTTTTTCCCATATGACAATCCAAAGTACGCATTCGCCGTCCTCGCAGAGTCAGCGCCGAATAATAGCGCTCCTGGAGCAGTCTATGCTCTACGAGACACAATAGACTGGATGCATATCAACACACCTCAATACTTTGAGTAGATTGCGCCTCGCTCGTTCGGTTGACATAATATAGGCTGGAACCTATTATTCACAGGTTATATGGCAGATTATATAAGCAAAGAAAAGAAAATAGCTCTCGAAGCTGAGCTCAAGGAGCTCCAAACCGTCAAGCGCAAAGAAGTGCTTGAGGCTCTTGAATATGCAAAGTCACTTGGTGATCTTTCGGAAAATGCAGAGTATCACGAAGCTCGCAATGCCCAGAGAAAGTTACAAACTCGTATCGAAGAGATTGAAAGTGTTTTGAAGTATTCTACTGTGACAGAAAAGCGAGCAGGCAACCTTGTCGATATTGGCACGACAGTTACGATCAAGAAAGTTTCTGACAAATCCGAAAGAGAATACACAATTGTTGGTTCAGAAGAAACCGATATGGCTACTGGTAAAATTTCTCACAAGTCACCACTCGGCTCAGCGCTCATGGGTGGAAAAGTCGGGGAGACAATCTCTTTCGATACTCCGGGAGGAAAAACTGAATACGAAATCCTAGCGATTTCCTAGTTTGAAAGTAAAAAACGACTCAAGTGAGTCGTTTATTTTTTGCCGCTATTCAAATAGAGTATTTTCTCCGTCCGGATTTGCCGGGCCATTGTGTGACCTTGGTGGAACATAAGATTTAAAAACAGTAACGCCGTCTTCCTCTTCTGTTTCGTTGGGGTTAAAGAATTTTGCAAGTCTTTCTAAGACTTCATTTTTTTCTTGAGTAGAGTTTACTTCCATATTTTCGTGTTTAAAGAATCTAGCCTATAAAATAACATTATTTTCGCACATTGTCTAGGGCGTTATCCCCACTATTTATTTTACACAGTGGCACAAAGTGGAGTAAAATATCTGTAAGTGGGATAAAGTGGGCTGGTGAAGTAAGTGATCATCAGCCAGGTTTTCGGGGGTAATAACCAATTTTTCAAATCATGCTTATCGGTGAATACACACATACCCTAGATGACAAAAACCGCATCTCACTGCCTTCCAAATTTCGGAAGGTGATGGGGAAGACGGTTGTCGTTACCCCAGGCCTCGATGGCTGTCTCTTTCTCTTTACTGAATCAGAGTGGAAGAATATTGCGGGAAAACTTTCTGAAGCATCACTACTCACCTCAGATAACCGCAGTTTCAACCGCTACATGTTCGGTGGAGCAACTGACACACCAGTCGATACGGCAGGACGCATTTTGATCCCAGACTTTTTGAAGGATCGTGCGAAGCTGTCGGAGAAAGTAGTTTTGGTCGGAGTATCTAGTCGTGTCGAAATCTGGAGCGAATCTGCTTGGAAAAAGATGAAGCAAGTATTCGAAAAAGAAGCCGACACATTGGCTGAGAAACTCGGTGAGGTCGGAGTGCTCTAATTATGGAACACGTCACCGTACTTCTAGAGGAATCAGTCGAAGGGCTAGCCATCAAAGAAGGCGGGACGTATGTTGATGGAACGTTTGGCAGAGGCGGACATAGTAAAGCCATTCTTTCCTCAGCTCCCGATCTCATGCTCGTGGCATTCGACAAAGATGAGACGGCGCTCGAACGAGGTAGGAAAGAACTTGCGGAAAAGCATGAGGGGAAAATTATCCTCATACACGAAACATTTTCTAAGATTGCCGACGTTCTCAAGACGCTCGATATTCCAGAGGTAGACGGCATCATGCTTGATCTCGGTTTCTCAAGTGATCAACTCGAAGATGGTAGAGGGCTGACATTTCAGAAAGACGAACCACTACTTATGTTCCTCGGCACTGGCGATAAGTCTCCCGAAGAAAATGCCATGGACGTGGTCAACAGACTTTCTGCTGAAGACCTTGAGTACATTTTGAAGGAGTATGGCGAAGAGAAGCACGCTGGACTGATTGCAAAGGCAATAGTTACCGAACGCAGACTCGACGTCATTACGACAACAGGCAGACTCGTGAGAATCATCGAAGATGCAGTTGGTGGCTGGTACAAGAAAGAGAAAATCCACCCAGCAACTCGAACATTTCAAGCGCTACGTATTTACGTCAACGACGAACTAGGTGAACTCAGCAAAGCTCTCGACCAAGGATTCGGCATGTTGGCAAAAAAAGGAAGATTTGTAGTCATCTCTTTTCATAGTCTAGAAGACATGATAGTCAAGAATTTTTTTAAAGAAAAAGGAACAGCCAAGTTAGGAAAAATTATTACCAAAAAGCCCATTACTCCAACAGATGAAGAAGTCTCCCGAAACCGTCGATCGCGGAGCGCTAAATTGAGAATACTAGAAAAAATATGAAAACCCACACCCTCACAATGACAAATAATTTCGTGGAGAAAAGAATTGCTAAAATTATTCTTTGGGCAATGGCGTTTTTCATTGCTCTCTATGCTATTTTTGTGGCAATGGCAACATTTTCTGTTGTTCGTCGCATCACAGCCGAAACAAAAACCAAGCAAATGGTTGCAGAAATAAATAATCTCGAACTTGCTTATTTGGAGCAGTCAGAATCACTTGATATGATATACGCTACGACACTCGGTTTCCATGACGTAGCTTCGACTACATTTGCAGTTACACCGAGCGTTGCGCTCAATGTCCGTTAACGCAATTAACAATTCAAAACCACGCATTCTAGTCCTCACAGTTTTTATTGGGCTCGTTGCTCTGTTTGTTGTTGTAAGGCTTTTTAATATACAAGTAGTCCACGGCAAAGCTTTTCGAAGTGAAGCTGACAAAAATTATTCGGTTACTCGCTCAGGAACCATCGATAGAGGTTCTATATTTTTTACAAAAAAGAATGGACAGCATATTTCTGCTGCATCGCAAATTAGCGGTTTCAAACTTACCCTTGTGCCGGATGAAATTACTGATGCAGAGTCAGTGTATTCGGCTGTGAACGCTATTGCTTTGCTTGACCACGATGAATTTATCTTGAAAGCTAGCAAAAAAGGTGATCCCCATGAAGAATTGAGCATGCACCTCTCGCGAGAAATGGCTGACGAGATTACAAAATTAAAATTACCAGGCATAAAAATCGCTCAAGACAAATGGCGCGTCTATCCAGCAAATACGCTTGCTTCGCAAACCATTGGATTTGTAGCGTACAAGGGTGATGATCTCTCTGGACGTTACGGGCTTGAGCGTTTCTACAACACAACACTCGAACGTTCACAAAATGGTCAGTATGTAAACTTTTTCGCAGAAATATTCTCAAATATAAAAAGTAGTTTTGAAAATACTGGGAAGCAGGGTGATCTTGTGACGACGATAGAGCCTTCAGTACAGAGTGAGCTTGAAAATCAGCTTTCAATTGCGGTAAAAAAGTGGGGCGCTGAAATGGCTGGTGGAATAATCATGGATCCTCGAACAGGTGAAATACTTGCCATGGGCAAGTCGCCGTCATTTGACCTCAATAACTTCAAGGTTGTCGAGAATCCACGTGAATTCAGCAATCCATTTGTGGAAAATATCTATGAATTTGGTTCGGTAATCAAACCTCTCGTCATGGGTGCTGCAATAGATGCAAAGGTTGTCACCCCTGAGACATCGTATTTTGATAAAGGCTTTGTGATTGTCAAAGATCGCACAATCAATAACTTTGACCACAAAGGTCGTGGCACGGCAACTATGCAAATCGTACTAAATCAGTCGCTCAATACCGGCATGGTTTTTGTCGAACAGAAAATGGGCAAAGAACTTTTCAAAAAGTACATGCTCGACTACAAAATCAATCAGAAAACTGGCATTGATTTACCCAATGAGACGCAAGGTCTCGCGAGTAATATCGAGCGAGGCAATGAAGTAGAATTCGCCAATGCTGCCTTCGGGCAGGGAATTGCGCTCACTCCTGTCGGGGCCGTGAGGGCTTTTTCCGCACTCGCCAACGACGGCAAAATGGTGACACCTCACCTAGCTTCCAAAATTATTCTTTCAAGTGGCATAGTAGAAAAAATTCCTGTAGCGGAACAACCGCAAGTTTTGTCGCCAGAAAGTACAACAACACTTACCAACATGCTTGTCCATGTTGTCGACGACGCCATGGGCGGAGGCATCCACAAAATGGAAAGATACTCAATTGCCGCAAAAACTGGTACTGCACAAATTGCCAAAGAGAGCGGAGGGGGATACTATGATAATAAGTTCCTGCACTCGTTCTTCGGTTACTTTCCAGCATCCAATCCGAAATTCCTTGTCTTCCTGTTTTTGCGAGATCCAAAAGGTGTTGACTTTGCTTCGCAGACACTCGTCGATCCGTTTTTTGCCACCGCCAAGTTTTTACTCAACTATTACAATGTCCCACCAGACAGATAATATTGCCAATGAATTCACTATTTAAAAATTTCATCATCTGGCTACTTCGCAAGGAAGCTGCCGCAGTCGTCAAAAAGTATAAACCGAAAATCGTACTCATTACCGGTTCAATTGGTAAAACATCTACCAAAGATGCGATTTTTGCTGTGCTCTCTCAGTTTGCCCATGTTCGCAAAAGTGAGAAGAGCTACAATAGCGAATTTGGTATTCCGCTTTCGATTCTTGGTCTTGAAAGTGGCTGGCGCAATCCGCTACTTTGGATTGGCAATCTATTTAAAGGACTCATGCTTATCTTGAGCAAACAAAAATCATATCCAGAATGGCTCGTGCTCGAAGTTGGCGCAAGGAAACCAGGCGATATAGAGGCCTCTGCGGGATGGATTACGGCAGATTGTGTTGTCGTTACGGCTATTGGTAGTACTCCACCGCACATTGAATTTTACGATTCACTTCAGCAGCTCGTTGCCGAGAAAGCGACATTGATAAAGAAACTTAGAAAAAATGGCACGCTTATTCTAAATGCTGATGACCCACTTTCATACGATATGCATACTCTTACTGATAGCAACGTCATGACATTTGGTGATACTTCTGGCGCGACAATTCATTCTTCACATTTAGCAGTTCACTACAGCAAAGAATCCGGCGTACCTGACGGTACTTCTTTCAAGGTTAAAGTTGGCAATGCAAGTATTCCAGTAAGTATGCGTTGGGTTTTTGGTGCCAATCACATGTATGCAGCACTCGCGGCGCTAGCTGTTGCCCAAAGTCAAAAGTTCGATCTCATTACTGCGGCGAAGGCACTTGAAGCCTACGAAGTTCCAAACGGCCGTATGCGCTTGATAGACGGTGTACGGGGCACATTTATCATTGATGATACATACAATGCTTCACCACAAGCGACAGAGTCTGCGATTGAAACACTTGGTAATATGAAAACGAGCGGTAGGAAAATCGCTGTGCTCGGTGACATGCTCGAGCTTGGAAAGTTTACCGAAGACGCACACCGACGTGCTGGAGAAAAAGTTGCTAAAGCTGCCGACATGCTACTCACGGTTGGCATACGTGCCAAGTTCATCAGTGCATCTGCCGCCCAACATGGCATGAAGAAATCCGCTATGCGTCATGTGTCCAATGCTTCTGAAGCCGGTGACTATCTCAAGGACAAATTGGAAAAAGGCGATATTGTTCTGGTCAAAGGTTCGCAAGCTATACGCATGGAGCGTGTGGTGAAAAAGATCATGGCACATCCCGAGCTCGCACCGAGGTTACTTGTGCGACAGGAAAATGAGTGGCTGAGAAAAAGGTAAAATAAAAAGGCCCGTAATATGGGCCTTTGTTTATTATGCTTTTGAAATTTCATCTACTAGGATCGAAGCATCAAATTTTTCCTTCCCAATATTTGCCCATTACACAATATAAATATAAATAAGCTATTTTTTGAATTTAGAAAATATTTATCGTGGCTTAATCTCAATAGTTTTTAATTCTTTGTACCGACTGGTACGGCAGACGGTATTATTAGATAGCAATTTTAGTTATGAAAATAAATATAAATAAAAAGTTCCACATAATGGCGCTTGTAGCTGTTAGTATTATTGGATCATTAGGTTTTGTGGTTAGCAAAGCGAACGCAACTAACGATACAGTTCCACAGGAAAGTCTCCAATTTTGTGTTCGGCACAATGGGATCGTCTTTGCGGTTGGCTATGGTTTCAAGAAAGCTGAGTGCAGGAAAAATGACAAGCGGATTACTGTGGGGCAAGGCAGTGCTACCAGCGGTACGCAAGGGCAAGTGGGTGATAAAGGCCCAATCGGCGACAAGGGGGTCACTGGAGAAAAAGGACCAACAGGTGACAAAGGAATAGCTGGCGACAAAGGTGCTACGGGTGATAAAGGCCCGGAGGGTAATCCGGGAGCACAGGGACCCATAGGTATGCAAGGCCCAATGGGACCTCAGGGTCTACAAGGACTTGCTGGTGAGCTTGGACAGATGGGACAGCCTGGACCAACTGGTCAGGTCGGTCCAATAGGTCCTCAGGGTCCGCAAGGTGAACCTGGGGTAAGTGGCAGTAGTGGTGGTGTAAGTGGTTCGCAGATCATTGTCGGAGCAACTGACACATACACCGAGCCAAGTGCCGGAACTGGTGTGACGACAGCTGGTGCGCAAGTTACGTCGACAGCAACTTGTCCTGCCGGTAAAGTTCTACTCGGCGGGGGAGCAGAAGTTGTGACGACAGATAGTGGCAAGTATAAAGTAAGTGTTACATCCTCGTATCCAAGTAGCGCGACAGTTTGGACTGCAATAGCGACAGAAATGGCGGATCTGACGGCGGACAAGACGATGACAGTGACTGCTTATGCGGTGTGTACAATATAGTAATTTAGAAAATACAAAAGATTAAATTCAGCCAAGTGCTGGGTTTTTTCTTGTTTTAGGTAGTGACCTCACGGAGAATCGAAGCGGATTCCCATGAATGTAGTAATGATTTGTGACCTCATTGTACCTAGAATGGAACACCTTACAAGATATGGTTAAAAAGTGGAATGCTGTTTTCAATATAAATTCTTACCAATGAGCTGCGGTAAAATTTTCAATGAATAAGAAATAGCCATAAGCCGTATAAGAGTCAACACCTTTGCATCACTTCTTAAGCATTTGAGCCGGCGTTTTCATTTTGATCCCCATATGCATTCGTTTGTTGTTGTAGTGAGAAAGGTATTTCGAAACATC
>JBDKLD010000044.1:0-6478 GCA_039795715.1 Candidatus Parcubacteria bacterium
AAAGGAATCGTTATTTATTATCAATGGAACTTCCCCCTCTGGATTTAGGGAGGTAATTAAGACTCAAAATGGTGTTTCAACACAACTTGCGAGTACAAATGACCCTTTTCTACAGCGCTACTCGTCTACAGCGACGTACTTCAAGAATAAAATGTATATAGTTAGCGGATGGGAAGGTTACGGCCCAAATATTGGGTGTACAGCTGATGTTTGGCATTCTACAACAGGTAGGGGATGGCTCCCGGATACACTCGATGCTCCTTGGAGTGCTACTTCAACAACAGCTAAAGATCCAGGTAATGGTCGTCTCGAACACACTCTCACTGTTTTTGATGACGGAAGTGGTCCAGCACTCTTTCTTATTGGTGGTGGGTATTGCAAGACTGGTGGTATTGCAAGTGATGTTTGGAAAAGTGTCGATGGGGCAAATTGGGCATTAGTTACTGCTGGTGACCCAGTACTTGGTTCTCGTCTTGGTCATACAGCAGTTGTCTACAATAACCGCCTCTATGTTATGGGAGGTTTTACTCAACAAAATGGCTATCAAAACGACTCTGTCTGGACTGATGATGGTGCACATTGGCATGTTGTTCCTCAAAACCAGAGAGTGTGGGGCCCACGAGGTGATCACTCTTCTTTCGTCTACAAAGGCAAATTATGGGTAATTGGTGGATACTCAATCAATTCAGGACCATTTTCTTTATGGGTTGATCCTGCTGCCACGGCTTCTATTCCACCTCTGTATTACAATGATGTTTGGTCATTTGACGGTACTGCGTGGCAGGAGGTTGCAGCTTCTACTCCGTGGTCAGGTAGGCGAGGCGCAATTACAAAAGTTCTTAATGGATTGATATATCAGATTGGTGGTTCAGCAAACCAAGGTGTCGCGGGCACTGTATCCGATACATGGGTGTCACAAAATGCAGTCAATTGGACTCATGTAGGTGACCTCACCTACAACAGCAATCCTCTTTCGGTTGTAGAATCTATGGCAGTAGTTACTCCGTATAATTTCGGAAATGGTCTTGGTGGTAATCCTCCAACAATCACATCGACACAATTTCCTCTGACAGGTATTTACAATCAAATCGCACCGATACCTATTGCTCAAACTGGTCTTGTCTTTAGATCGGTGGTCACCTCCAGCTTACTTACAGATACTTGGTTTACTTATGACCAAATGTCTACTTGGAATCCTATGAGTTTACATCAAAAAACAGTAGTAACTTTAAATAGTATTTCAGGATTACAACAAATACTTCAAACTGGACTTCTTCCAGATACAACATATAGTTATGAAGCAGTCGCTACCAATAGTATTGGTATGACAAAATCAACATTTTATGGAACGACAAGTGGCTGTAACAATACTGTAACTCCTCTTGTTAAATTTAAATATCCTCCAGGTGGAGATTTCTATGCTGCAGGGCAAAATATTACTCTTGCTTGGGAAAGTTGTAATATTTCTGCTACCGCTAGCCTTAAATTAGTCGTTACTCCTTTGGGTGCAGGTGGCGGAACTGTTACCACTATACCAAACAGTGGCAGTGCTAATATCACACTACCAAGTATTCCAGGTCCATACCGCATACAAATTATTGACCCACTTCCTTGGCAAAGCCTTGGAATTACAGATATTTACCTTCAATAAAAAAGATATTTTCATATTTACCGAACATGGTATTATTTGAGCATGAACACCACCTACATCATCGGCAATTGGAAAGAGTATCCGGAAAGTCTAAAAGATGCCAGTAAAATTGCAACGGCACTCGCCAAGATACAGATCAAAAAAGCAGTTGAAGCAGTCGTCTGTCCACCTTTTCCATATCTTCAAACAGTCGGCGCGACAATCAAAAAAGGTAAGTACGCTCTCGGCGCGCAAGACTTGTCACCAATGATGGTCGGGGCATTTACTGGTGAAGTGTCACCCAAGGCTCTGGCTTCTCTCGGCGTCAAATACACTATTGTCGGTCACTCTGAGCGTCGCGCGATGGGGGATAGCAATGAACTCATTTTCCAAAAGATTAAATCCGCCCTCGTTGCGGGTATTCGTCCAATACTTTGCGTTGGCGAGAAGAACAGACTAGATGCCGTACAGTCACACGCCGAAGTACGAGACCAAATTGCAATTCTCTCTGAATTGTCCAAAAAAGATACGGCAAAAATTATCATTGCCTACGAACCACTTTGGGCAATCGGTGCCAAGCAAGCCGCGACACCAGAAGACGCTCGCGAGATGCGAATCTACATTCAGAAAGTTCTCTCTGATATGATTGGCGAAAAGGAAATGAAAAATGTCCCTGTGCTTTATGGTGGTGCGGTGAATACCAAAAATGCCAAAGATTTTATTACTCTTGCTGGCATGCACGGACTCCTCATTGGTCGCGCAAGCATTGATCCAAAATCCTTTATTAGTATTATTGGTTGCTTCAACTAAATGAAACTCAAAAGTGTCTCAGAGGTAGACCACATTGAAGGCAAGCGCATTATTCTGCGGAGCGATCTCAATGTGCCGATTGTCGATGGCATCGTTCGTGACACGTTTCGGATTGTGAGAGCTTTACCAACTATTCAGTTTCTGTCTTCTCGTGGCGCCAAAATTATCTTACTCGCTCACCTTGGTGATGATGGAAGTGAAAACCTGTCGCCTGTGGTCAAAGTTTTGGAGGAAAATAAAGTACCGCTTGCATACATAGATTCATCCGATAAAGCTGTGATTGAAAAAGCCGTGGCTTCGATAGAGAACGGCAATGTTCTCTTGCTACAAAATATCCGCGCATTTGCTGGCGAGAAAGAAAATGACCACGATTTTGCAAAGTGGTTGGCATCGCTTGGTGAAATCTATGTCAATGACGCATTTTCTGTTTCTCACCGAGAGCATACGAGCATTGTTGGTATTCCAAAATATTTACCTAGCTTTGCCGGCATGCAACTCTTGGAAGAAGTCGAACACCTGAGCGCGATGAGCGAGAGCCCAGAGCGTCCTTTTGTCGTGATGTTCGGCGGGGCGAAACTTTCCACCAAGATGCACCTCATTGAGAAACTTTCGCAGAAAGCTGATTTTACTGTTATTGGTGGCGCACTCGCCAATCAAGTCCTCTATTTGCGAGGTTTGGAAATTGGTGACAGTCTCCATGATGAAGAGAAAACAGATCTCAAAATTTTTGATTCAAAGAAAGTATTTGTTCCAGAAGATGTCGTGGTGAAGCGCGGTACGGAGTCACTCACTATTGGCGTTGGGGAGATACAGAAAGGTGACACGATAGTTGATCTCGGCATAAAGTCAGTTGCTGGTATTGAGGTGGCGCTCGGCGGAGCCAAGACTGTGCTCTGGAATGGCCCAATGGGCAAGTACGAGGAAGGCTTTGGCGGGGCGACTGAGAGCTTACTCAATAAGCTCGCGACGTTGAATGAGACCACCAAAACGACTATTGGTGGCGGGGATACTGTTGCCCTCGTCTCAAAACTCGGCTTGCAGGACAAACTTCACTTTATTTCAACTGGCGGGGGAGCTACTCTCGAATACCTAGAGAAAGGCACCTTACCAGGCATAGAATCCCTTGTAATATAAGGCTTTTTGACCCGTCTCCTCTACGGACCCCAAATAGCTCTTGACAAAAATGTATATTGGTGCTATTATATAAGTAACTAAAAACCTATAAAAAATGAATAACGTAACTATGGCAAAAAATCTTTCTCAGCAAGAATTAGATGCAAAAGGAGTAAAATTACTAATAAGAGCTTTTTTAATTCTCTTTGGCATCATTGGAATTTGTTCTATTTGTTTTGGTTTTATACCAAACTAATAGTCTTTACTACTTAGCTGACACAAACCCCACACTAATATGTGGGGTTTCTTTTTATATTTATTTCATCTCGACTCTGTATGGTGAATACATGAAGAGAAAAACCACAATCCTAATCGGTGCGAGCTCGCTTTTTCTTTACCTCGCAGTATTTTTCTCACTCAGCGTTTTCGGAGCAACTTCTACAAAGCTTCAAGTTTCATTTCTCGATATTGGGCAAGGTGATGCGACGTACATCAAAGCGCCAAATGGCCACGACATGCTCATTGATGGTGGGCGTACAAGCGCAATGCTTTTGAAAAAATTGAAAGCGGTAATGACGCCAGGGGATACCACTATAGATGTAGTCATTGCTACACACCCCGATGCTGATCATATTGGGGGACTGCCGATGGTTTTTGAGAAATATAAAATTGGGCAATACATCGAGCCTGGGATTGGCGCTGGTACAAAAGTCTATGCCAGTCTTTTGGAAAATGTCACGACTGCAAAAGTGCCAAAAATCTTGGCACGGACTGGGACGAAAATAATTCTAGATGAGAAAAATGGTGTTGAATTCAATGTCCTCTGGCCGTATGAAGTTCATGAAGGGGACACTACCAATGACGTTTCAATTGTTGGGATTTTATCGTACAAAGAGGAAAGCTTTATGCTCACTGGTGATGCGCCGATTGTGGCAGAGGAGGGGATTGTGAACAATTTTTCTGTTGCAAGAAATGCAAGTGGGATAAGTGAAATAAACGTCGATGTTCTGAAACTCGGTCACCATGGGTCGCGCACGTCTTCTGGCGAAGCATTCCTACTTGCGACACATCCGAGCGTAGCTATCATTTCGGCTGGCTGTGACAATTCCTACGGTCATCCTCACAAGGAAGTCATAGATCGCCTGTCAAAATTAAAAATTCCCACTCTCGCCACTTGTTCTTCAGGCACTATTACTTTTACAACCGATGGTGCCACTCTTTCACACAAGTTAGAAAAATAAATAGTCCAAGAAATAGCAGTTTCCTCGGTCCTCGCGCCGTCGCGCTGCGGAGCCCCCTCGGAAACTCTATTTCTTGGACTATTTAATTATTCCGGCTTTCTTGAGAGTAATATAAGCACCGCGCTTGTTGATGGTCTTGATGGCATCAGTCGAGAGGGTAAGGATAAATGACTTGTTGAGTTCAGGCACAAAAATCTTCTTTTTGTGGAGGTTGGCGTACTTACGGCTGTTGACGGTAGGGTTGTACTTGGTAGCACGAACACTGTTCGAGTATCCGCTCGCCATCTTTGAACCCTTTTTAGTTACTGCGCATACTTTAGCCATAGTGCTTCGCATGGTATCATACGAAATACATATATGCAACTCACCAATGCCTTTTTTTATATCATTATTCTCATGCTTTCGGTAATTATCCACGAGGTTGCCCATGGCTTTATGGCTTACAGGCAGGGAGATCCGACGGCGAAAATGGCAGGCAGGCTTACCCTCAATCCTCTCAAGCATATTGATCTTGTCGGCACGATACTCTTACCACTTTTTCTGGTACTAACCAATGCCGGTTTCCTCTTTGGTTGGGCGAAGCCTGTCCCATACAATCCAAACAATTTACGTAATCCTCGTATGGGTAAATTCCTAGTATCAGTCGCGGGTGTTGCTATGAATATCCTGATAGCAATTGTCTTCTCTATTCTTATCCGGTTTTTACCCAGCATGTCATTCCTCTCATCTACAACGTACGCCTCGATTCTCGATATTTCAGTTCTCATTGTCTCCATCAATCTATTATTAGCTATTTTCAATCTTTTGCCTGTGCCACCACTCGATGGCTCTCGTATTCTTTTTGCGATTTTACCAGCAAAGTTTGCACGACAAGAGGCATTTTTGGAGAGGTATTCCCTGATTATTCTCATTGCATTTGTGTATTTTGGCTGGCGCATCATTGCTCCTGTGGTTTTACCCATTACCACGTTCTTTACTGGTATCCCTATGCAAAAAATATTTGAAATACTCATGCGTCTTTTGCCCTAAACTTGCTTTTTTCTCTATGGCATAGTACATTGTTCCCGCACAGCAATTATGGCACGCATCAGTCAACTAGTTAAAAACCCTCGCAAGAAGCAAACGCGCAAAACGCGTTCTGTTGCGCTTGCCCGCGGTTTCAATACTATCAAGAACAAGCCAGTCTTTTACCCGTCTCCATTCAAGCGTGGTGTTTGTACGAAAGTGACTACAACGACTCCAAAAAAGCCTAACTCAGCTCTCCGTAAGATCGCCCGTGTTCGTCTCACCAACGGTATGGAAGTCACTGCATACATCCCAGGTGAAGGTCACAACCTCCAAGAGCACTCTGTCGTTGTTCTCCGTGGCGGTCGCGTCAAGGACCTCATCGGTGTTCGTTATCACATTGTTCGTGGCGTGCTCGATGCAACAGGCGTAGAGAAACGTCGCCAGTCTCGTTCTATGTATGGTGCAAAGCGACCAAAGGCTCCAAAAGCATAACAATCTGAAGTAATCATTAATTTTTTCTAAAATCCTAAAAATATGCGACGCAAAGTCAAAAACCGAAATATAGCAGCACCGGACATCATGTTTCAAAATGCCCGTCTTGGAAAGTTTATCAACTGCATCATGTGGGATGGCAAGAAGGAAACTGCTCGCAAGGTAGTTTATTCTGCTCTTGATG
>JBDKLD010000045.1:0-6962 GCA_039795715.1 Candidatus Parcubacteria bacterium
ATACGCCTGTATTTGCTCGAGCTCTTCATCCGTGAAATAATCAAAGATAGCAAGCTCTTTTTTCTTAGATCGAGAACTTCCTACTTTTAGGGTGTTCAACTTAAGGAACTGGTGGCCCGCAATTTTTTTATTATGACCAGCACGCGTAAACTACACATATTTTTCGCCAATGTAATATTTGTATTTCATTGTGCTTTAGGAGTTTTTATTCTTTCGGGGTGGCTATTTCCAGAAATAAAAATACTGTATCTTGCGGTCTTGATTTTATGGCTTTTTTCCTGGGTATTTTTGGGTTACTGTCCTTTTTCAAAGTGGGAATTCCTCTTAAGAAGAAGGTATAATAAAAATATTGACCAAAATGCCGAGGCAATAAAATACTATATGTATAAGTTCTTTAAAAAAGATATACCTTCCAAAACAATCTTTTCGGTAGGGATTATTGTATTTATTGTATTAATAATAGTAACTTTAATTTAACGTATGTCCAAAAAAATCACACTCGCAGGCGGTTGTTTCTGGGGACTTGAGGAATTGATACGAAGTCAGCCGGGGGTTCTCTCTACTGAAGTCGGTTACATCGGCGGTGCAAATGAAAATCCAACATATCAAAATCATCCAGGTCATGCCGAGGCTGTAGAGATTGAATATAATCCGGAAAAAACGTCGTACAAAAAGCTCCTCGATTTTTTCTTTCAAATTCACAATCCGACGACGCTCAATCAGCAGGGAAATGACATTGGCACGTCATATCGCTCGGCTATTTTCTACGGCGACGAAGAAGAGAAAAAGGAGGGCGAAGATTTTATTAAAATTGTCAACGACTCAAAACGCTGGAAAGATCCTGTTGTCACGACGCTCGAGCCACTTTCGATTTTCTACAAGGCTGAAGACTACCACCAAGACTATTTGCAGAAAAACGTTGATGGCTACACCTGCCACGCTATTTGGTTTGATAGTTATTTGAAATAGCTCTTGCATTTCTCCCGCCAATCCTGCACAATCACTTTGGTCATTTATAAGCAACTAATGTACATAATAAAATGAGTGATGATATCAGAATCAACAACGATGGCACGATGAGTGATGAAGAAAAGAAAAATTTGGAAATGGATGCCGCCTCAGGCACGGCCATCACAGAGGAAGACGAAGCTCTTGATCTCGACATGATAGACGAAGGCATGCAAGTTGACGATCCCGAGGAAGAAGGTGACGAAATTGCATAGCCGTGGCGTAAAAAATCCCGCATCAAATGCGGGATTTTTTACGCGTAGCGCATCACACGTTTTCTACAAATACGGTTGAAACACTCTTATTAAATACGAAACTATTTTCGCCCAAAAACCGCGACGCTCAGGTTCAGTAAAAAGTACTGCGCCTGATTTCCATTTTTCAACAATAATACGCAAGTCGGCAATCATTTTCTCATTTTCAAAAAAGACGCCGATTTCGGCGTTGCGCTCAAATGACAGCGCATCAATATTATGCGAACCGACAAGCGCCAAGTTGTCGTCGATGATGAGCAACTTGGCGTGCGTCATTTCTTTCGTCTGGTAAAATCGTACGCCATAGTCAACGAGTAAACTCATGTAGTAGCGATTCGCAGTGGTGAGGAAAATAATATCAGTATCAAGTGGCACTATAACTTCTACACTGACGCCACGGCGAACAGTTTCCTTGATCAGATTAATCAGCCATCTATGTGGTAGAAAGTATGGTGTCACAAATGTTACATGTTTCTCGGCTTTAATAATTTTCTCTATATACGTATCACGTAAACGCAAACTGCGAATGGTAGGAAAAAGCTCGAGCAACCTCGTACGTGTTCTACCCAAGATCGCAGGCTTGGCTGCGTACGTCAAAAGGTAAGGATCTTTACCTCCACAAACAATGTACGTATGGCGAAACGATCGGATGAGCGAACGTAAAATCGGACCCTCGAGCCGCACGAGCAAATCATTCCACAATCGCGCCGACTTGTGAATGTTTACACCACCGAGGAAGCCAACTTTTTCATCAATCACGGCAAATTTGCGATGCAAACGACGGAACATTTTTTTGAAAAAGAAAAGCTCAACACCACCATTGCGTAACCTATCAATCGCACCACGAGACAATCCAAAACTACCAAAACCATCCAAAATAATTCTCACTGCCACGCCCTGCTTGGCTTTTACTACAAATGTCTCAATCAAATAGTCGGCTTCGTGCGTATCGTCGACAAAAATGTACATTTCCAAATAGATCGACTTCTCAGCCTTTTCAATCGCTTTGCGCAGGCCTTCCCAGGCAGCGCCCGAAGTTGTGTAGAATAAGTACCGCATGTCTACCCATACTAACACAATTGATTGCCTAATTTTTAGCCTATGGTATAGTCCGTAATAGTTTTTATCCTTTACGTAGATGAGTACTAGCGGTAAAAGCGATTTAATAGTTAGTGGTTTTTATAAACACATGAGTGTAAAATTGTACATCGGTGGTTTGCCTTACCGCACTACCGAAGATGCGTTTCGCGACGCATTTGCTGGCGCTGGGGAAGTTACCTCAGCTCGCATTATCACCGATAAGATGACCGGTCGCTCACGCGGATTCGGATTCATCGAAATGGCCGATCAGGCCGGCGCTGATGCCGCTATTGCTATGTGGAATGACAAAGAGTTCGAAGGGCGCAAGCTCATCGTCAACATTGCCCGTCCAATGGAAGAGCGACCAAAACGCGAATACCAGCAGAGCTACTAATAATATTTCGCTGTGCTCGCAAAAGACCTCTTGTAAAGGGGTCTTTTGCTTTATACGTATGAATATTAAATCGGTGATAGAATAAAAACTATGCACACATGGCTGATTATTCTCCATGGATTCCTCATAGGTATGCTTATTTCTGTCCCAACTGGACCGGTCGGCTTTCTTTGCTTGCGTCGGGCATTGCTCCACACCAAGCGTGCATCGTTTAGTTCGGCGTTTGGTTCAATCGGTGCCGATCTCATCTTCGGTTTGATCGGTATTTTCAGTCTGACGTCAATTCATGATTTTTATGTTGCTGAGCAAACACCGATTCGTTTTATCGGTGCACTTATTTTGCTATATGTGGGCATTAAAACGTACTTCAATATCACCTCAACTGCTATTTCTGGCCTACAAAAGTACGAACATGTCGGCAATTTTGCTTCGACTTTTTTACTCACCATGACCAATCCTGTGCAAATTATCACACTGCCTCTGGTTTTTGTGGCTATTGGCACAGGAGTGAGAGCAGAAAATTATGGCGATGCACTTTTTTTCTTGGCTGGTCTAGCTGTTGGCGCGATATTACTTTGGACCTTATTTATCAGTATTGCTGCCTCGCTCAAAAAAAGAATTCTTGAGCACCACTTACACTATATTAATAAGTTTTCAGGCATCCTCATCACGGGCACAGGTATTTATATTTTTCTCAGTCTCATTTTGCGTTAGCATGATAGTATACATATATGGATAAAGAAGATCTCAAGAAAAAGTTAAGCGAAGAAGAGTATTATGTCACACAAGAAAAGGGGACTGAACGCCCTTTCAGAAATATTTATTGGGATAATCATGATGAAGGTTTATATATGTGCAAAGTCTGCGGTACGGAACTTTTTGATTCGTCCCGAAAGTATGATTCTGGAAGTGGCTGGCCAAGTTTTGATGAAGCACTACCTGGTTCGGTAAAATACCACGAGGACATATCACACGGCATGTCGAGAGTAGAAGTTATTTGCACCAAATGTGGCTCACATCTCGGTCACGTATTTGACGACGGCCCATCTAGTACCACTGGCAAGCGTTTTTGCACCAATTCAGCCTCGCTTTCCTTCAAGAAAAAAGCCTAGTTTTCTCCACTAGCGGGCTATGGGGCTTCTGCTATAATGGAGCGTAAGTTATTAATTAGTTCTATTACTATGGATATTGACAATACACAAAACAATGTTACGGAAGAGGTTTGTAAGTGCGGTTGTAAAGAAGGTACTTGTGTTTGTGAAAATTGCACAAACAAAGAATGCGACTGTGGTATTTGCAAAACTAAGATAGAAGCACCAGCAGAAACACCAGCTGTGTAAGTTTACAAATTAATTAAGATAATCGTATGGACACTATTCTCATAAATTGGTGGGCCGTTCCTGTTGCTGCCGTGGTCTCAATGATCATTGGGAGTATTTGGTACGGACCGTTATTTGGTAAGATTTGGATGAAAATCATGGGCATGGACATGTCCAATGTTACCCCTGAGCAAAAGAAAGAAATGCAAAAGGGCATGTGGCTTTCGTACCTTGCACAATTTGTACTTTCTATTATCACTTTCTATGTTTTTACTCTCTTTATAGTAGACTCACGTTCCCAGGGGACTGCTATGGGCGGAGTAATCAGTGGTCTTTGGATCTGGCTAGGATTTATTATGCCGACAACCGCTGCTGGAGCGCTCTGGAGTGGAAAACCCAAAAAGCTTGCTTGGTCAATGTTCCTTGTTTTAGCAGGCTATAATCTTATCCTTTATACAATCACCGGCGCTATTCTCGGCGGCTGGCAATAATATATGAAATTCACATTAAGTAAAAATAAAAAAATATTCGTGCTCGCTTCTGCTGTTCTGATGCTCTCTTTTGCTATTGCTCCAAATGTACGAGCAGAGGACGATCTTTTTAAAGCTATTCCACAGACAACTAGTGCGACAAAAGCTGAAGTAAAAATTGAAAAAAATGACGATAAAGGTACTCTTGACGAAGTCGGTGATGATAAAAATGAAATAACTGAAGTAGAAGTAAATGACGATGACTTGGTCGCCGGCACAAGCACTGCTCTCTCGTCTGCTGTTACATCACTTATGGGAAAAATGAACGGTGTAAGTACTAGTGACTATTGTGCCGCACTCGATACCGCGGTAAATAGTCTCACAGTAAAACAACGTGCGAGTCTTGCTTGGTACACAACTAGTTACTCAAAAAATCTTGAGCTCGATGCTTCAGAAGGTGCGTCCGAAAGTGAAAAAACAGAGTACGATGCTCTCAAGAGTTCTTACGACAAGGTGAACATGGCAATATTTAGTGATGATAACCTTGCCAAAAACAACAAGGCCGCGATCCGCGCTTCTTACCTGGATCTCATGGCTTCATACCGCAATGGCACAGTTGATATGGCAAGGGCAAATGATATACGAAATTTTATCAACAAATCAGCAGAGTGTTTTGCTGATAGTTCAAAGATAAAAAGTGTAGTTGGCGCATCTGCGACTACTGAACCTCAAGAAACAATTTCTTTTTCTCGTGATGATCTTACGGATGATGATATGAACATGGGTATGCCAGTTGCGGCTTCTGTAAAAAATGTCGCTGCTCTCAAAGATTATGTACGTATGATTTCAGCCAGTGATGAGCGTATCAAAAGTATTGCCACAAATGAAACTGAAACAGAAACTGTCTATTTACAGCGTGGCAAACTCTTTGGATTAATTCCACTTTGGTTAAAGGTCAAATCTACAGTTGCTGCAGATGGCACAGCCACAGTTCGCTACCCTTGGTACAAGTTCATGTCGAGCGCGGTCGGTGGCAAAGTCACCTCAGAAACTGTGCTTGAAAATACTGATGCGCCAAAAGGTGAAAAGCTCACTCCAGCCGACCAAGCCGGCGCAGTCTATGCGACAATGAAGGCATTTATGTCGGTGGAAAATGATTCAACGAAAACTGAGTAAAAACAGGAAAGATAAGAAACAGGCAATACTCTTGCCTGTTTTTTATTTTTGGGGTATTATCTGATTCCGTTCTTTTTAAAAAAATAAAAACACAAACACATGAAGAAAGAAAAATTATTAGACCTACAATTAAACAAGGAGCACTACAATGCAGAGGCTGCAATTGTGTGGTGTTTCGACGCGCGCCACAAGCCTTCGTATGATGCATTGGTCGCACAGCGTGGTTATCGTAATCCAGACCCGATTTTTGTTGCCGGTGGCGCAAAAGACATTATTCACGGAGAGGATGCGATCAAAGAATATTTACTGTGGTTGCTCGCAGCTTCAATGAAGTTGCATAATACCCATCATATTATTCTTATGATGCATACTGATTGTGGTGCGTACAAGGACATCTATGCAAAGAGTGGGCAGGATTGGCACGATTTCCTCAATGGAGATCTGAGCAAGGCCCATGAGATTGTCGAGAGCTATTGTAATTCTCACCCAAATGCTGAGGTATGCAAAAAGTATTGGGCCGCCAATGGAAAAGCAGTTGACCGGATTACGGTTGAGCTTGTCATTGCCGATTTTGACGGTATTTACCGAGTTTTTCCAAGTGAATTTTTACTTGAAAAAGAAAAGTTAACTGTCTAGTCTTTTTGTTACAATGTAAAAAAATACCCCGACCAAAAGTCGGGGTTTTTATATTTATTACTTTACAGATTCAATTTCTTCTCCAGAAATTTTCAGGATTTTTTCACCCTTATGTTCAACTGCATAAAATGCAGATGTAAAAAATCGTTCCCAGTGTCGAAGCTCTTCTTGGATTTGATCATTATTGCTTCCGATTTTTGGGAGCTTAAGTTTTTGCGAAACAAGCAATTTTGCCATGCAATTTGGGGTCATCCCTTCCTTTAGAGCTGCGATAATGAGTTCTTTGGTTGGAGTAGCAGCCTCGCCTTTCTCGAGGCGATGTAGCTCTTCTTTAACAAACTTAGGCAAGTTATTGTTGCTAAATTTATCAATCATTTTTTTACAGAAATCAAACGCGTTGTCCGCCATGACAACCGTCGGGTGCTTTAGATCTTTTTTGTGCATATTTTTGAGTTTAAATGAACTAGCGTTTATTCTATATACTTTATATTATTTGTCAACTAGTCGTAATGGTTCAATACCTTTGCATCACCAAGGGGTGTACGGTATGAAGATGGCATACACAACAAATGAAAAGGTTGGTAGGGTGAGGGTTGCCGCCATTCGCATGATGAGAAATGGTTCA
>JBDKLD010000046.1:0-8646 GCA_039795715.1 Candidatus Parcubacteria bacterium
CAGTTGAGTTCAGTAGTTCCAAGCAGGGTCGCGCGAGCACTCTGGATCACCCCCATCATTGGATTGAGCGCCAGAATCCACGAGTATTTACCAGCAATGCCAGCAGGATAAATGACAGGGGTGACAAAAAGTAGCATTTGGATGAAGAAGGGAAGTGCGTAGCGGACATCGCGGTATTTAATATTGATTGATGCCAAGAAAAGCCCGAGTCCGACCGATGCCATAAATGTCAAAATGAGTAAAATCGGAATGACAAAAATCGCCGAAACAGAAGGCGTGTAGCCGTAGTACACCATCATTCCCGCCAAAATAATCGCGGCGATGATAAAGTCGATGAATTTTGTCATAACAGAAGAGAGAGGAAGCAGGAGGCGAGGAAAGTAGACTTTCGTCACAATCGCTTGGTTGGTGATGAGGACGTTGCTTGTATCAGAGAGAGCAGTTGAGAAAAATTGCCAAAATAAAAGCCCAGAGTAGACGAATATTGGATATGGTACGCCGTCTGATGGCACGCCGAGTAAATTGCTGAAGAATATTGTGAAAACGACCATCGTCAAAAATGGCTGGAAAACCGCCCACATGATACCGATTGCAGTTTGCTTGTAGCGTACCTTGAGATCGCGCCATGTCAAAAAGTAGAGTAATTCTCGGTAGTCCCAAATCTCTTTAAGGTCTCGAAAGCTGAAAAGTTTCTTGGGGCGAATAATTGTGATTTGTTGGTTAATAGTCATATTCTAGCACGGCTTGCTACATGAATTTACGCACCGTTTTCAGCACAACAAGCGCGTCGAAAACCAGCGAGCGATTTTTGATGTAGTACAGGTCATACTGAAATTTCTCAAAAAAGGCAGCCGTGTCAGATGTATAGCCATGACGGATTTGTGCCCAGCCGGTGAGGCCCGGTTTAATAGCATGGCGAATTTCAAAATAAGGAATATCTTTGGCGAGTGATTCGACAAAGTGGGGACGTTCAGGTCGTGGCCCGACAAATGACATTTTTCCGGCGAATATACTAAATAGCTGGGGTATTTCATCGAGGTGGCTTGCACGCAGGAATTTGCCGAGTTTTGTGACACGTGGATCTTTCTCCATCGACCATTGTGGACCGGTGTTCTCAGCGTCGCGTACCATTGAGCGAAATTTACGCAAACGGAAAAGCTTACCATTTTTACCGACGCGTTCTTGGGAATAAATGATTGGTTGGCCAGTGAACAAGAGCACGAGCAACCCGCAAATAATGAATATCGGAGAGAGTGCAACTATCAGTATGGCAGAGAAAACAATATCAATAATTCTCTTGATCGGATCAAATGGTAATTTTTTGAGGTGGATGTATTCGAGGAACCACGCACTGCTGATTTCTTTGATCGGAATTTTTTTGAAAATGTATTCGTAGGCAGAAGTTGTCGTCATGATTTTGACATCAGCGCGCAGGAGCGGCATGAGCACATGAAAAGCTGTGAGCATTTGCTTTTCTTTTTCATCAAAGATGATGTAGGCGAGTGTGGTGTTACCAATATATTTGGAAAATTCCTGCTCGGTCATAGTTGAAACCCTGACAACATTTGTAAATTTATCAGCAAAGTAGTGCTCGAGCGTTTTGATCTCCTCACTCTCGCCAAGCAGAAGTACGGAAAGAGGCGAGACTCTACGGCGCATGACAACATAAAGTCGAGCTGAAACAATAAAAAATGAAAAGAGAAGTGAGAAGAGTATTAGGTTAGTTTTCGGAGCGACCGTGAGCATTCCGCCAAAAAAATAGAAAATGAGGGCAGCTCCGAGTGTGGCAACAACACAAACAGATACTATTTTTCGTATGACAAATATCCAGTTACGTGTGAATTCTAGCTCGTAGAGGTCATTTATGTAGAAAAGCATGACCCACCAAATAAAAAGAAAGGCAAAAGGAGCGAAATGGGCTGGAATTTGCTCGGATATGCTGTTGCCATAGCGAATATAGAGCGTGAGCAAGAAGGCGAGACTATAGAGGACTAAGTCTCCAAAAAGCTGCCCAAGCTGTCGTTTGCGTAACATGGAGCGATTATAGCCCCGACGTGTGCATTTGTAAAAGCCTAGAAATTAAGGATTTTTTTATATTATCCTCACTTTTTCTTAAGGTCATTTTATTACACTTTTTGAAACTAAATACCTTATAAAAAAATGAAAAAAATATTCTACACACTTGCTTGTGCAATACTGATTGCCCAAGTTCTCTATGCTCAGCCGTGGCAAGGACTACCTGGCGGATCTCTCAATGACCGAGCAACCGCTATTATTTCGTATGGTGGCTATCTATGGGTTGGTGGCATTTTTACAAATGCTGGACCAATTATTACGCAAAGCATTGTCCGACATGATGGCAATCAATGGATCTCGACGCCAGGCTTGCCAAGTGCGCCCTTTGCCTTTTGTGAGTACAACAATGAGCTATATGCTTTTGGCGGTTTCAATGTTGCTGGGCTGCGGTATGGAATAATGAAATGGACTGGTGTGGCATGGCAACCAATGGCACAACTTGATTATTGGGGAATGCTGAGTACGGCAACTGTCTATAATGGCGAGCTCGTTACTGGCGGGTACTTTTATTCTGTCGATGGCATTCCCGCGCAAAGTTTGATTCGCTGGAATGGCACGAACTGGCAAACATTCGTAGGTCAAATAACTTGTTTCTGGCTTTGGCCACCGAGAGTTATGGGTCTTCATGTCGCGAATGGCTGGCTGTATGTTGCTGGTGCATTTGATCAAATAGGCGGCACCAACACGAGTTGCGCTGCAAAATGGAATGGCACAAACTGGGTGCAGTTAACTATCGGCTGGAATACTTACGCCTCAAATTTTGCTGATTCGGCAGGCAGTGTTTTCGTAGTGGGGATTTTTCCTTATGCGGGTGCAGCAACTACATCGCACGGGGTTGCCAGAGAAGGTCCAAGTGGCTGGGTAAATGCTGGGAATGGCTTGCAGATGAATGGATTGGAAGCGGTAACGTATCACAACAAAGTCTACGTCGGTGGTTCAGTTGCTGTGGCTACAGGTACGTACGTTGGTAATTGTGGTTACTGGAATGGTGCAACTTGGGTACAAGATAATGCTGGCATCGCCGGAGGGTTTATAGATTGCTTTTTCTATGATCAAGCGAGTGACAAGCTGTATTGTGGCGGTGATTTCAATGTTGCTGGCGGCGATTTGTTTGACCACATTGCGTACAAAGGCTCTGTCAATTTGCCAGTAGAGCTCACTTCATTTGATTGTTCGCACGTCGGTGAAAATAAAGATGGAAATGTTGGAGTAAGTATTGGTGAAAAAATTCTAACAAGGTGGACAACAGCGAGCGAAATAAATGCTAGTCATTTCTCGCTCTCTGTTTCAAAAGACGCGGAAATCTATGAGAAAATTGCTGATATTCCCGCGCACGGCACGACGACAGAAATGTCCGACTACCAGGTTGCTTACGAACCTTCTACGAGCGGTACTTACTATTTCCGCTTGGATGAATTTGACTACGACGGCGTTCAGTCGGGGAGTTGGGATTGCGCCACAGAGATTACACCTGATGAGGCATTGTCTTACGATCCTGCTCGCCAAATAATTTATTGTGACGGTTGTGGCGTCACTGTACAGGTGTATTCATTATTCGGCCAACTTGTCGAAGAAAAAAACTTACCCATTTCAACCGATCGGTATTCGCCCGGTACTTACTATCTTGTTAGGAAAAATGATAGAGAGCCATTTCGTTTTGTAGTTGAGTAATTCCACCCGGCACTAAAGCCGGGTTTTATATTTGGCTATTACTCGCCGTAACTGTATACTCTCGGTATGAAAAAACTGGCAACGTCGGCGCTTCTCCTTTTTGCTTTTTTGCCACTTGTTATTGCTCCGCATATATATGACACACCGTTTACTTCCGGGAAAATAGTCTTTGCGCGAGGGCTTGCTTTCTTGGTAATTGGTCTGGTCACACTTTATCTTTTCTTTACAAAAGAAAAAGAACAGCGAAGCGCGCTACTACACAGGATTTCTGTTATCTGTAAGGACCGATTATTCCAAACTATGGCACTTGGCATTATTTTCTTGGTTTTCAGTACTATTTTTGCGTTCGATATTTCCTATGCATTTTTTGGGGAATCATTTCGTGGGGAAGGCTTTTTGACACTCTTTGCTTTTTTCTGCATCTTTTTCTCGATGCTACTTCTTTTTGAAAAGAAACACTGGCGATTGTTTTTTATTTTTTCCTTTGTGAGCTCACTTATTGTTTTGGCGATTGAGTACCGACAAAAAATACTTGGCATGTATCGTCCTGATTCGCTTACGGGCAACCCAATTTTCCTCGGTGGCTACCTCTTTTTTGCTATTCTCATTGCCTTATGGATAGTGCATCTTGGAATAAAAGAAAAAAATAAATTATTTATTACGGTAGGTTCCATCAGTGCCATCACAAGTATAGTCGGCATTTTTTTGACCGTATCAAGGGGCTCTGTTATTGCTCTTGCTTTTGCCATTTTACTAACAGCAACCACAGCTTTTGTACGTGGTAAGAAAATTACAGTTGGGCAAAGAACATTAAGATTTTTTTCCGGCATTATTCTTACTGTGCTCCTCTTTTTTGGTGGTATTTTTCTCGCAACTCGGCACAATTCTTTGTGGCAAAAAATTCCAGGTATAGACCGAATTGCGACGACTTCTATTGGCAAGGGAAGCGCGGTGACACGTATTGTTTATACCAAACTTTCTTTCAGTAAATTTTTCCCCGACGAAAAAATCCAGACTGTTCTTTTTGGTTGGGGTTGGGATAATTTTGTTTTCTTTTTTCAGAAAAACTATTATCCAGCAATGTACTCAATAGAAGCAGCGGTTATTGATAGACCACACAATAAACTTTCAGACATGCTTGTGATGACAGGTGTTGTTGGCCTGGTAACGTACCTCATTATTTGGGTTTTACTCTTTAGATACTGCCTAAGGTTAATAAAAAAAGATACGTTCTTTGGTTTTTCACTTTTCTTTTTTTTGACAGCATACTTTATCAATAATCTTTTTATTTACGATACTGCAGATACATACCTTGCCTTCTACACTGCCTCAGCATTTCTTATTTACAGTCGCTATGAACAAAATTAGAAAAGAAAATATAATAAAAGTCGCATTTGCCTTTGTGGCTATTTTCCTTGGTTTTTCATTTATACGATGGACCGCCTTGCCGTATTGGCAAATGAGGATGGCATATAAGGGATTTTTTGATGCAGTGATACATGAAAATACTGATTTTCTAGAAAATCACCCCATTGCATTTATCCCAAATACCTCAATTCAACAAAAATTTAGATTCCAATTTCTCTTTCGAGTATTGAGCGCAAATAATTCAGGCTACACAAAAACAAACAGTAAATTGTATGAGTATGCAATTTCAAAGTTAGAAGAAAGTCAGCTTAAAAAAGATAATTTTGGCTACTTCGATATGTCGCTAGGCATTGCTTTTGACAGGATGGGGAACGGTAGTTCAACTCCAGAGGAAGCACAAGCTAATTATGAAAAAGCGAATGAGTATTTTAGAAAAGCTCGTCTTACTTTACCCAATTTCCCAACCGTCAACATTCAATATGCGCTTACTCTCGAAAAGAGTGGGAAGCGAAAAGAAGCAATTTTATTACTACGAGACCAAATTGCACTATTTCCAGATTTCCCCAATTACCACTATTACCTCGGCCTTATTCTGGTAAAAGAAAAAAATACTGCCAATGAATCACTTTCTGAATTCGAGACTGCTCTAGCTGAAGAGATAAACTTAGAACCAAATATGACCATGGATGCGTACTATTCATTTCTCGTTTATTTTTCAAAACATAACGACAAACAGAGACTTACAACGACGCTCAATAGATTAAAGAAAATTGACAGCAACCAAGCCGCACTTTATGACACCGTACTCGACATGGTTAAAAGTGGTAAAAAAATACCACCCATTTACAACCAAAACTAGTTATGCTCTACTTAATCTAGTTTTACTAACTAATACATAAATACATGGAAAATAAGAACAGAAAGACACTATTGTGGGCTATTGTGGTTATTTTACTCATAGTGGGGGCGGTGATTTTTGCGAAAAATAGGGAAGATGGTCTCTTTGGTACAGGTGGTCCGGACGTTACGACTGAACCAGTTTCAACAGAGGATACATCGGCTGGCGGTACTTCGACTCCGACAGGTAGTGCGATGAGCTATACCAATGCGGTCACAATGTATGCCGATCGACGTATTCAGCTCGACAAAACCTGCCAAGCGCGTCCCAACAATGTGACGTACAAAAATGGTACAAGCATAATGGTAGACAATCGTTCGCCCCAGTCAGTCAAAGTTCGTCTCGGTAGTACGTTTACGATAAAGCCTTACGGATTTAAGATTGTAAAATTATCTAGCGCGACATTACCAGCGACACTTTTGGTAGATTGTGGCGTAGCTCAAAATGTGGCTACGGTCTTGATTCAAAAGTAGTTGGAGATTGATCAAAAATATTTGGTGCAAAAAATCACCCTGTGAGGGTGATTTTTTGCACCATGGTATAATTTTCCCATGATATCTGAGTCGTTCCTCAAAAGAGTGCTCATGTTTATCGGAGTTATTCTCTCCGGTCTCATTACTCTTATTTTCATTTCAACACCAGAGTCACTCCAGGTAAATGTTCCAGACAATATTCCGACAATTACCACAAAGTCAGCACAAAAAAGAGAATTCGACGAAGCAAAAAAGTTTTTTGAATCGTCTATCAAGTCAAAAATCCCCGGCGCCTCACTCGCGGCAGTTGTTTCGTGGTCGCCGAATAGCAAGTATATTCTGACGGATCTTCGATTTGCGGATTCGGCTTCCATTCGAACAAAGCCATACATTTTTGACTTGGCAAACAAAGAATATATCGAAGTTCCAAATACCGACTGGATAGATACTGCATCGTGGGCAGGGTCGAAAGTCGCCTACGCCACCGAGAGTGGTTTTGGGGTTTTTGATGTCGCAACAAATACGAGCGAAACATTCGGCAACAGTAGTGAGAATATTGACCAGCCAATTATTTCCGCCGATGGATCGTACGTCGCATATGCCGACAAGGGCATCATGGTATATAGCTTGAAAGCCTCAAAATCAATTCGCCTCACAAGCAATTCCGAAGATGTGCCTGCCCTCTGGAAAACTGATAACAAAACAATCCTCATCTATACCGCGAGCGAAAGTAAATCCGCCAAGGCTACGCTCGTCGAATTACATATCGGTAGTCGTGAATTGACGAAAATTACCGATTTACCACAGTCGCCAAAGCGCGCGCAGTGGGTAGAGAGAGACCAGCTCGCACTCTTTACGCTTGGGCATGACGACAATTCTTTCGACTACACGTATGATTTTTCGAATGATACCCTCACTCTTTTGGCAGAAACATCTGAGGGCCTAGCGTTTACTTCAACAAAAGATAAAGAAATCGCTACGCTCAAAGGCAATAAAATATCACTTTACGACAACCATGCAGTAAAAATAGCTGAAGCTAAGCGTTCAGAAAAGAGTAAAGTGGTGAACTTTTCTCTTGTACCATCAAAATCAGTTTTTCTCATTAGAGAAAAAGGCAAAAAATATGACTCAGCTATTTTCAATATTGATTTCGCGCAAGAAACCGTGCTCGAAAACCTCTGGTTGCCGTACGCGATCATCGCGCCAAATGGCAAGAGTGCGATAACGGTAGAAGAGGGTAATGATGCCGCACATTTTATTGATATTCCAGTAGCAAGCTCCTAGAGATTTGACATAGGTATATTTTAGGGTAGTATATCGATATAGGCCAATGACAGTGGGCATTTGATGTTTTCCCAAAAACATTCAGAAGAAGACCTACCGAGGACAAATAAAGCCCCAATTCGGATGCTTTATGATAACGACTCACGTCGGCCTTTATGGCCGGTTTTTTTATTTACAAATTCCGGCGGTCGAAAAATATAACGAAACATTACTATGGCTCTTACTAAAGCAAAGAAAAACGAATTACTCGCAGATGCGGCAGGTATTACGAAGGAAGCAAAGACTATTGTTTTTGTGAAATTTGACAAGCTCACTGTTGCTGACAGCATTGCTCTCCGTCGCGGACTCCGTGCCGAAGGCTCGGGCTACCGAGTCATCAAGAAGACGCTCCTCAAGCGAGCACTTTCTGATGGTGGATACACAGGCGACATGCCTGATATGCCAGGTGAAATAGCTGTGGCGTATAGCGCTGATCTTTTGGCGCCAGCACGTGCGGTCTACGAATTCTCAAAGTCAAACAAAGACAAAGTTGAAATCATGGGCGGTGTCTTTGACGGCATGTTCAAGTCGAAAGTAGACATGCTCTCGATTGCGACTATCCCGCCACGAGAAACCCTCATCGCGCAATTCGTCAACCTCATCAATTCTCCAATTCAGCGCTTTGCCGTTGTTGTCTCTGAAATCGCAAAGGCAAAAACCGCTTAGCATAGCAATCTGAATTACTTATCAATTTTTAATTAACAAATTATTATGGAAGAAACAAAATCAGTAGAAATCCCAGCAAAGTTCAAGGACCTTGTTGCGAAGATAGATGAAATGTCTGTTATCGATCTCCATGAGCTCGTCAAGACACTCGAAGAAAAGTTTGGCGTCTCT
>JBDKLD010000047.1:0-11297 GCA_039795715.1 Candidatus Parcubacteria bacterium
AGGCATTGGGGGAAAAAGCTTGAACGTAGTTGCCAACTACCTGAAGGCTAATGCCAGTAATAATTGAAATCATAAATAAAAGAGTGAGTATGGCAATAAGGGCAAGTATCGGCATGTGGCTTTTGATCGCAGTAATAATTTGTTTGAGTCCTTTGATTCGACGTGGCTTTTTGTCGGGGTGTAGTGACCACATTTTCTCCATTGAGTAGCTGAGCTCTTTGAAAACACCAGTTGCTCCAAAGAGTAGTATTGAAAAGCTGATAATTGCGGTGACGAGCGATACACTGTTTGTCGCTTGCGAGCGAATGATTTGTCCTATGTACGTCGTGATGTCGTTACCGGCAATACCTGATATTTCATTGAGGAGGTTATTGATGACGGTGTCAGAGTTAAAAATATTTCCAGCAAGAGTGATGAGTATCAGGAGAAGCGGTATCATTGAGACAATTGCAAAGTAGGAAAGCGACGCTCCCATGCGCGAAGGATTTTGTTCACTCCAATGATTGAAAGTTTCTTTGAGAGTCAGCTTTAGTTGTTGCACTGAGACATTATACTATTAAATACAGTATCTCAAATGGGAATATAAGCAAAACACGCGCCGATGAGGCGCGTGTTTTGCTGCTAAATGAAGAAATTAGAGATTGGTATCGCGTACTACTGTAGCGTCGATTGTATTGTCTGCGTTGACTACTCCGTAAACTCGAATATTGTGGTTGACTGCAAAGCTTGTAAGCGATGCAGAAAGCCAATTATTGGTAAGGACTGAAGTAGTGGTTGCGATACGGACTGTGTAGTCGGTACCACCAGAAGTGAGAACAAATGTCGTTGGCGCAGTTGTACCAGCTATGGTCTTGAGTGTGCCTTCTTTGTTCATTGACTCAGGCTTTGGGATTTTGACAGCGACCTTTGAAGCATCGAGTGTTTTTGTGAGGTTGTTGTAGAGGCCTGTTGCGGTAATCTTGCTGGTTATTGTGATATCAGCAAGTGTGCCTGCTACGCCATTTTTCATAAATTGAGTTGAAGAGGTTGTATTTACTGTGATATTGCCAGAATTGTTGGTGGCAATAATAAAGCTTGAACCACCGAGGCTTGTCACGATACCTTCAAATGTTGAATTCTTTTTCTGCACAGACCAGTTTTTTAATGTCTTTGCGAGAACTGTCATTGGAGTAGAGGTGCCAGCTACAAGAGAGCCTTGGAAACTTACAAAGTCTCCAACTGAAATTTCAGATATTGTAGATGTTCCGCCAAAACGGCGTATGAGCTTTGTACTGCTATCTGTGTTGATAGTCCAAGTCATACTTGATGAGCCCCAAGTTGTAGTTGCAGTAAGAGAGCTACCGTTTATTGCTGTAACTTTTGCACCACGTACAAGGACATTGCCGTTGTTGGTAATATGAACTTCGAGAGTAGAACCCACTTCTTTTGCTTCTCTGTCATTCTTACCCCAATCATCCATTGATGACTTTTTTTCTTGATTTTCATTGCCGCTATTGTTGTTGTCTGCGCGAGCAATAGCTGTACCACTTAGAGCAATAATAGCGAAAGCGAGCATTCCGAGGAACAGTTTTTTGTTTAACATAAATGTAAATAATGACGTGTAAATTAATAAATACAGCGACCTGTACTGTCTATGATGACGTCTCAAGCTTACCGTACTGACATTATTTGTAAACAGAAAATTCTTTGACACATTGTCAACTGGGCACTGTAATTTTCCATACAAATTAAGGTAAAAATAATAAATAAATATGTAAAAGTTATACACATGTAATGCACATGAAATACACCGAATATCCCCGAAAAAATAGAAATTTAAAAATTTCTTTAGAAAAAATTCAGATAAACTGAATCAGTGGATTGGCTCTTCGGTCGAAAGCCAAAAATAAATACATTATTAATTGTTTATTATTTAATTTAAATTAAAAATCAAAAAATTATGAAACGAATTCTTTTCAGTTTGGGAGTAATCATTTTCGCGGGCGCAGTCGTCGCAACTGCAACAGGTGCATTCTTTAGCGATAGCGAGACATCGACTGGCAATACGTTTACTGCTGGAGCGATTGACCTCAAGATAGATAGTCAGTCACACTATGATGGACTCATCTGTACGAATGTTGGAAATCAAGAAGTGCCAAATTATGCTTGGGCTTTGGAAAATCCTCAAGTCCCAACTTCAAGACCTGATCTGGTTGGACAGGCATGTTCCGGTACTTGGGCATTAAAAGATCTTGTGCCAACAGTAGACAAATTCTTCAACTTGACGGACGTAAAGCCTGGCGACCTTGGAGAAAATACAATTAGTCTACATATTGATAATAATCCTGCTTATGCTTGTGCAGATATAACGAATGTAAAAAACGATGATAATACAAATCTCACTCCAGAAGTAGTTGCTGGCGATGTTACACCTGGTCCAAATGGCGGTGGTGAACTCGGTGCAAATCTTGATTTTCTCGTTTGGAATGACAATGGTGCGAGCACTCATGCTGGTAATAATATTTGGGACGCAGATGAAGTTGGGACAAATACTTCAGGTGGAGCTCCTTCATCAAATGGTACATACACGCTAGCTGATTCAACAACTGGTGCCCCAATTGCGCCAACAGGTACTAGTTACCTTGGTCTTGCTTGGTGTGCGGGAACATTTACAGCTGGTGGTCCTGGCATTGTTCCAGTGTGTGACGGGAACTCAATGGGCAATGTAGCTCAGACAGACTCTTACGCTGCAGATATGGGTATTCGAGTAGTACAGGCTCGAAATAATTCAAACTTTGTCTGTACTCCTCCAGTAGCACAACCCATTGATTAGAGGCTTAATTAAAAACCAATGAAAAAAATTCTACTCAGCCTTGGTTCAATTCTTTTTGCGGGAGCGGTTCTCGCAAGCGGAACTGGAGCCTTTATAGGGGATACGGAAACTTCGACTGGCAATACATTTGCTACCGGAGTAATTGATCTGAAAGTAGATAATGAAAGTTATGTCACAAATGATGATGGACTTCTCATCGCAAGTCCTGCCTCGTCTTGGTCACTATCTGATTTGCCAGGAAAATTGTTTTTCAATTTTCTCGATATCAAACCGGGTGACATTGGCGAGGACACCATTTCTCTCCACATCAATACCAACAAAGCTTGGGCATGTATGGCAATCAATCTGACGTCAACGCCAGAAAATGGCCAGCCAGAACCTGAGACTGAAGTCGACACAACTGTTGGCATCAACGACGGCGAATTACAAAACAATTTGTACTTCAAGTTTTGGGCAGATGATGGTGACAATGTCTACGAGCAAGGCGAAAGCATATTCAAGTATGGCCTTGCCAAAGATTTGTTCAACGGAGAAATGTGGGCGCTCTCGGATTCTTCACTCAATATTTGGGGTGGAGCTCCGACACCGATTCCTCCAAATACGACAAAGTACATTGGTAAAGCTTGGTGCTTTGGCAATATGACACATGCACCGGTTGCTCAAGACGGTCTTGGTAAAACTGGCAGCAATGGTCCGCTTGTGCGCGGAACTGGTTTTGTATGTAGTGGTACTGATGTCGGCAATATTGTCCAAAGCGACGGTATCAAAGCTGATGTTAGTTTCTACGCAGCACAATCACGAAGCAATAATAGCTTCCTCTGTGCTGGCGGACAGGGTGGTGGCGGAGAAGAAATTCCTCCATCGACATCGACTCTTTTCTCTGACAATTTTAATTCCTGCCAAGATGGCTCAGAATTTAATAAAATTGCCAATGCAAAATGGGATCAACAAGGTGGTGTTCAGGGAGATGAGCACGGTTCACCACATGGCAAAGTCGCCGACCTCGATGCTGGCACAAACCAAAGTGGTCCAAATCATACAGAAACTCTCACAACAACCAATATCACCACCACGAATTATCACAACATCATTCTCTCGTATGATCGCAATCAAGATATTCCAAGTGGCACAACAATGACACTCACCGTCGACTACTCAGTCAATGGGGGAACGACGTGGACAAATCTTGAAACGGTTACCACAGATGGGCCGTGGGTTACCAAAACCTGGAACCTTTCACCGTCTGCTGATAACAAGTCGAACGTCAAAATTCGCTTCAAGGTTGTCGGTACAAATCAAAACGATCATGCATACATAGATAACATCTCTATTACCGGAATTACTCCATAAACTCTAACATTATGAAAAAAATATTATTAAGTATCGGTATCATCGCATTTGCTGGTTTCGCGCTAGCAGTAGGAGGTACGGGAGCATTTTTCTCGGACTCTGAAACCTCGACAGCAAATACATTTGCTGCGGGTGCAATCGATCTCAAAATCGATAATGCGAGCTACTACAACGGTGCAACATCACCAAATACGAGCTGGTCACTCAATGACCTGACGATTGAGAAGTTTTTCAACTTTCTCGATCTCAAACCAGGTGACTTCGGCGAAGACACCATCTCGCTTCATGTCGATACAAACGATGCGTACCTCTGTGCCAACGTCAAACTTACCTCAAACGACGACAATGGCATCAACGAACCTGAAGGACTTGTTGATACTACAGACGGTGTCGGCAATGGCGAGCTCGCGCAAAATGTAAACTTCATCTGGTGGGCAGATGATGGCGACAATGTGCTCGAAAACAATGAGTCGGTTATATCTGGTGGTCCAATCGGTGCAATTCCAGTTGGCGAAACAGTAACACTGCCACTCGCTGATTCGCAAAACAATATTTGGACAAACCAAGCAGGTCCTGTACCTGGCAATCAGACTCTCTATATCGGCAAAGCATGGTGCTTTGGCGCAATAGAAGCTGCACCGCTTGTCCAAGATAACTCTGGTACAACACGTAACCCATCTCTCGATAACAATGGAAGTGGGGGAACAGCAACGCCTGAAGACGGAGGCTACTCTTGTACTGGTGCAAATCTCGGAAATGGAACACAGACTGATAGTCTGACAGCAGATGTTTCCTTTACTGCAATTCAAGCGAGAAACAATCCTCGTTACTTGTGTATTCCGCCGAAAGAAGAAGAAAAAGCAAATCTGACAGTTATCAAAGTTGTACAAAATATCCATGGTGGCAACAATGTCGTTGCGGACTTCCAGCTCTTTGCTGATGGTGCAGCAGATATTCCTATGACTTCCGGAATTTCAGCTTCAGTTCCCGTCGGCGTGTATAGTGTCTCTGAGACTGGTGTTTCTGGGTATACAGCAACGTTCTCAGGTGACTGTGATGCAGAAGGAAATATTACACTCAGTAACGGCGACAATAAAACTTGCACAATCACCAACACTGATTTGCCGGCAAATATTACGCTTATCAAAGTTGTGACTGTTGGCCCAGCTCTGCCAAACTCGTTCAAAATGCGAGTTGACGGAACACTTGTGCCAAATACAACCTCTATCGCAGTCACTTCAAATGCTGCCCACACAATTACTGAAGATGCCAAAACTGACTACCACTTTGTCTCAATTACAGGCAATGCAAAATGTCCTGCGGCACTCGGCGGAACAGCGACACTCAATGAGGGCGAAGCGATTACTTGTACCATTACCAATACGCATAACTAATTTGTTCGAGTAAAAAATTATGAAAGCAAGCAAAACACTACTCAAAGTCCCATACTACCTTCTCGTGGTTGTTGTGGCCGCAGTCGGTTTGCTTTTGCTCGCAACACTTGTTCCGATCCCTGGCAATGTCAAAGTAAAAATTGTTAAGTCCGGTTCTATGGAGCCATACATCAAAACTGGTGGCATTGTGGTGATCAAGCCCGCGCCAATCTACAGCAAAGGTGACGTCATTACATTTGGTCCTGATACAAAAACTCAGATACCAACGACACATAGAATAGTTGAAATTAAAGGCGAAGGCGTGAAGCAAACATTTGTGACTAAAGGTGATGCAAACGATGAGGCTGATCCGAGAGCGACAACGTTTGGTGATATTTCTGGAAAAGTTATTTTCACCGCGCCGTACATCGGGTATGTTTTGGATTTTGCCAAAAAGCCGATTGGATTTTTCTTGATCGTCGGCATACCAGCGGCGCTCGTCATATTCGACGAAATTCGCAAGATTTGGCGTGAAGTTGGGCAAATAAAAATGCGTCGAAAGAAAAAGAAAAATGGTGATCAGTCGAGAAACAGTTCGGGGGACCGTTTTCTGGTGCGAAGGGAATACCCGCTTCCAGAAAATACCAATGTCATAGATCTGCGTGCGATGAGGAAAATTTCCACTGAAACCGTTGAGGAAAAATCTTCGCATTTTGGTCTCAAGACATTTGTATCGATATTGTTGATTGCCGGCTCAGCACTTGGTTTTTCAAAAGTTGGCGGTACTATCTCGTACTACAATGAAAACGAAGCCTCGACGGGTAATAGGCTTGAAGCAAGTGCGGATTTCGGTTTCGCGCCTTTGAAAGTATTACTAACCGAAGCCCAGGTAGATGCCCCGGTAGAAGGTCCGGTTCCTGAAGCTAAGGTTGCCGAGATTATTGAAGAAGACCTTGTAATCATTCCGCCATTTGAATCTCCGGCTGAAATAGTGGAGCTACCGGAAGAAGTAGTGCCGGAAGTGCTCGAAGCATTGGAAACACCGAAGGAGCCTGAAATTCTTGGAGTACTAGATCTTCCGCAAGAACCGGAAATCGTAGTTACAGAATAGTAAATAGTTTGTTGAAAAATCACCCTTGTAAGGGTGATTTTTCAACTTTTGATTTTTACGGTTTTTTTTGCTAGGATAGCCCTATCGGCCAAGGGCGCTTTCTGGTGTTTTGGGCCGGTAAAAATTGAATAGATTCGGGAGTAGCTCAGCGGTAGAGCGACCGCCTGTGGACATTGTGGAGTTGTATAATGGCAATATGCCAGATACACGCACATATGCCGATAGGAGAGAGGCACTTATCAAGGCTGTAGCCAAGAGACGTAAAAAACTCAAATCTCTCGCCATCGAATATAAAGGTGGCAAATGCCAAATTTGTGGCTATAAGAAATGTGTCGGAGCTTTAGAACTTCACCACATAAATAAAGCTGAAAAAAGTTTTGGTATCGGAGATAAAGGCTATACGCGTTCGTGGGACAAAGTCCGTGCGGAACTGGATAAATGCATTCTTCTATGCGCAAATTGTCATCGAGAAATCGAGGCAGGCATTACGCAGCTTTCTATCGAAAGATAGATTGTAAAACGAGGTGAATTCGGGGAAACCCACAGTTAATAACTGGGGGCAATCCCGAGCCAAGCTCTAATCAAAAGATTAGAGAAGGTGTAGAGACTATCCCTTCGGGGAGTAGGGTGTGAATTTCAACCATCACATTCGAAGCGCCTTGGTCCTAAGTTTTGTTTTGGTTCGCCAGAATAAAATATGGATATGATATAGTCCATGCTTCTAGTAATAGGAGAGTACATGTAAGCGGTTGGTCGTAGGTTCGATCCCTACCTCCCGAGCCAGTTAGGAACAGAAACGACAGAAGTAACTTTCTGACCTTTAACACGAGGCTTATTTTTATGTTCGAGCGTATTCCTCAGTCGCTGTTGTTCCAAAAGTCCATTCTCAATGATTAAATACGGCGCAAGCTTGGTAACGGTGATTTTTTGGTCTTTTAAAGTTATGTTCGAGCCGATAGTCGAAAAGATCTCCCTTTTCTGTTGGATGGTCCCAGTATTGAAATGATTGAGAGCAAAGTGGCAGAAGTTGAACGTTCGCTCCGTTGCCTCGAGTGAGACATCAAGTTTGCCAGTGACTTTCTCAAGCTCTGTCTTCAAATTATCCCTTTCTTTCACGATTTCGTTTTTGAGTCCGATAAATTCTTCCGGGGAGTATATCGAATGGTCCATATTCTGCGATGAAGTGTATTCTCGGTGCAAGTTGTTCAATCGGGTCTGACAGTCGTCAAATGTCCGTTGTAGGGAATTACGAAGAGTGCTTTCTTCTTGCCCGAAGTCTTTTTGTTTTTCATTGAGATACTCGAGCGAAAGATCGAGGTAGTCCTTATCAATGGTTATTTTGAGAAGCTCATTTTTAAACTGTCCTTCGAGCTCTCCAAGAGAAATGTATTTTTGGGAGCATGGACCTCTCTTTTTTGTGCACCGGTAGTATGTGTAGTCGAGGATTTTTGGATTACTCATTTCGCCTATATCAATCTTGCATTTTGGGCATGCGGTAGTTTTTTCTCGAGAAAACTTGTGCTTACAGCCCGAGCATATGATCTGGTGCTTTTCTTCTGCGGTGATTCCCGAGCCACACTCACCACAGCTCATGATGCCTGTAAAAGCGAACTCCCTAGACTGCGGGCGCTGTGTTCCTTTTTTGCCGAGCAGTGTCTGTCCACGCCAGAATTCTGCCTCGGTGATCATCGGCTCATGGTTACCTTTATGCATCTTTTCTTCACCAGTCTCAGGATCAATCCAAGGGTAGTAGCCATAGTAAAATGTATCACTGAAAATTCTGTAGCCATGGCTTAGCGAAAGGGGTTTCCCGCCGATTTTTCTGCGCTTGAGGGTCCTGAGACCCCACTCGTTATTTGCAATATCAATAATTTTTGAAACAGGGTAGCTACCCGTGAGGAATAGGTCCCACATTTTTCTAATTAGTGAAAATCGTTCAGGGTCTGAAGTGATAGTTTTGTTGCCTTTTTCAAAACCAATATTCAAATAGCCGATGGGACCACCGGAAGGTCTCCAGCCTTTAAGAGCCTTGCCGTTTAGGCCACGCTTAACATTCTTTGATAGACGCATAACAAAGTCGGTAGCGCGGCCTCCTTCAATACTCATGAGCAGTCCAGCGTCTTCCGGGTAATACGATCGACCAGGGGTCATTATGGCTTGAATAACACCCTTTTGAAGCATCCACTGAAGCCGGCCATTGTCTATTGGATTTCGAGAAAGACGATCAATATCCCAACAAATAAGACCATTAGCTTCACCTTTTTCAATGCGATTCAACACGTCATTAAAGATAGGCCGACCTGGGTCTTTGGCGCTCCGTTCTTCCGTAAAAGGGGAATGTACAATTTCAAGCCCTGCCTGCTCGGCGATCTTAGAAAGGGCGTTTACCTGGTCGTCTATTGAGGCAACTTGGCGCTGGGAGTCTTCGGAGCTTTTCCGACAGTAGGCAAAATATTTAATTTCTGTTCCTTTATTCATAAAAGTATTTCGCTTCTCCAAATTCACTACTATCGTCATAAAACGCTGTAGCTAAGCTCATTCGACCATCTCTTGCTAGTCTCATATTTTTTCTTAGTCTAGCATACTCTTCTTTTAAGCTGTCGACTCCATATCTTTTAATCAGCTGAATTTTAACGTTTTTATTATCGAAAAAACACCCGCAATCTGCGCACTGGGGGATTCCAAGATCGTTAACGAGTACGTAGTGTTCTTCGCATGGGCTATATTCGTATTCTTTGTCTTCATTATTCATATTGTTTGGTAAAAAATTATCTTAGTAATACTTACTGCCAAGTTTGCCACCCTTATATCACCGAAAGAAGGTAAGCTTGGCAACTTGGCAACGCTTTAATAGTTTAAAAGAAATCTAATCCATTTTCTTCTGGCGGGATCTCTGCCTTATCCAGAACTACTTCTGGCTGGATAAAATAGTAATTCTGCTTACCTTCACGGGTCGAATCGATCAATTTTTCGTCCAGCAGGGCCCTTAGAGCAAATCGAGTATTTTTTTGACCAACCAATTTTTTTGTTAGTTCGAGTACTTGGTTCGTTGTTTTACCTTCATTTTCTAGAATTCCAAGGATAAGTTCTTTTGCTTGTTCAATTTTACTAACGCTGCTTTCTTCAATTTCACCATCGTACCCAATGATCGTTTTTTTGTTCCCCTCACCATCAATCGTGTCTTTCATCGAAATCTTAAAAGCCGGGATTTCTACACCTAATCGATTTTTCCTTTGATATAGGTTGATTTTGTCACTTCCGGCTTCGCTCTGTAGCATAAGCAAAACTTCCACAGAGGCCGCCTTATCTTGGCTTCCCAGGACCTGTTCCTTTTTCGGAGCTTTTCCTTCGAAATTTGTGGGTTTGCGTAGGTGCATCAGCCATACAACAGCAACACCTTTATTTTTAAGTGAACTAAACTTATTAAAGAATTGTCTAACCTCGTCACTTTTATCCTCTTTAAGACCACCGACAGTAGCAATAAAAGTATCAATAAAAACAACTTTAATTTTATAGAATTCAACGTATGCTTTTAGCCAGACTGCTCCTTCGGTCGTATTTAGGTTAATATTGTCGGCATTGCACAAGTGGATTTTGTATTGCCCCTCTTCCTCTCCAAGGCCAAGTTGTTTACCCCTGCGTTGCATTTCTGAAGCGGCATTTTCGCCATTTATGTACATTACGTTGCAAGCCTCGGTACTGAACATCTCTTCTCCTAAAAAGTTGTTGCCAGAAGCAATTGACTTGGCCATTTCCATTGCAACCCACGTTTTTCGGTTACCAGAAATACTTGCGAGGATCACAAAACCCTCGGAAGGGATAAGATCATTTATCCGCCAGGATTGTTTTGGGAATACCTCTTTATTGAAGTCGCCCCAAAGGATTGATCGCGGCAGGCTTTCTTTTTCAAATGGCTCTGGGGAAAGGTAAAGTTCATCGTCCTTCTTATCGCTAAAGAATTCTTCGAATGTTTTTTGGTAGTCAGGTTTATTATATTCAGAGTCGGGAAATATTTTTGCCATTTCCTCTCTATCTTTATCGTTCATATACTATTTTTTAATAGGCTGATAAACTATTTTCACCAGAGAAATAAGGCTCTCAAAATATTTCAGAGCAATTTCATCAGAAATAACGACGCCATTTTTGCGTTGATAAATCTCTTTGAATTTTTTAATATATTTCTCTTTGTTCGACATAAACAAAAAGTCTCCTTAGTCTTAGCGGGGTTCACACGGAAATATGACACCCACCAAGACTAAAAAGACTTGGTTTTCCGTGTGAATTTAATGTCATAGAAATAAAGAAAGCCGGCATAAATGCTGGCTTCTGTTGTTTCGTTTAGTTTTCCGACTAAAAATAAAAACCGGAGAGACGCTAAACTCAAACAATAAACCATGCAAAAAAATGCAAGTTTTTATTATCTTAGTTCAATTTCTCTCCGGTTTTCGGTGAAGATCTTGTACAAATTCTACTTCTGTAAGGAAACTTCTAGTTTCATAGTAGCAAATCAGGGATCCTGTCGTCAAGGTCAAGTTTGCTAAAAAATAAAAAAGTTGTACTATATCGGTACAAGTTAATAGTTGATTAAGTAGCCTAAACCCTCGAGCGATCGGCGGCATGGCGAAAACTAAGACCTACTACAGCGTTAAGA
>JBDKLD010000048.1:0-11939 GCA_039795715.1 Candidatus Parcubacteria bacterium
ATAAGCTTCTCTCTATCCCTATGCATCCACGATGTGAGTCACTCAATGCTGCAGTTTCGGCTTCAGTTGCTCTCTATGCATGGAGTGCCAAACACCAAGGTGCTCTTAGAAAAGGTCGCTAGAAATGGCGATGAAATTTACCTACGCCATACTTGCGCAAAAGCATCAAATGATGTATAGTTGTGGAAGTAGTATTCTTTCATATGTGAAGGCGCCGGACGCTGGGTTTAATTTAAGGTAGATTTTGATTTATTCACAAAGCGCTCCGGCGCTTTTTTTGTTTGCCTATTTACTATGCTTTTGTTATTTCCTCAAATAGCGACTGATCGCAATCCAGCTCGATATTGCACCAATCACAATACCTGAGACAATGACGATTGCGAAAATTTGGAAGAAGTTTGATGTGTAGTAGGTAAAGAGATTCATGCCAAAGAAATCTGCCAGGTGCGTTCCCATCCAATACGTAAATGGCCAGAATATGAGCATGGTAATAAATGAAGCCAAAATACCGTAAATAATACCTTCCATCATAAATGGCCCACGAATATAGCGATTGCCGGCACCGACAAGTCGCATGATACCGATTTCTTCACGAGCAATGAAAATCGCCAGACGAATAGTGGTAAAGGTAATCATAATAGAAATAACAATCATGACAAATGAAATAATGTAGCCGAGACGCTCTGCGCCACTTGCGAGCACAGAGAGGCGATCGATAACGGCTTTGTTTTGGTAGTAATTGATTTTATCAATCGAAGCTGAAGCAGTTTTGGCAGCAGCACTATCGCCTTCAAGGAATTTGACCACAGTCTCGTATTGCGACGTTTCTTTGGCTTTGACATTGAGCGAAGCTCCGAGAGGATTGTCGCCGATTTCTTCGAGTGCTTGAAGTGTAATGTAATCATTTTGATGATTTTCTTTGAAACGTGCGAGGGCGGATTCTTCTGAAACATACTCAACACCCTCAACTTCTGGCAGTTTTTCTATTGAGGCTTTGAGGTCGAGAATGGTGGTTTCGGTCGCAGTTGAAGTGAAGTAAATAGTGATGTCAACTTTGTCACGAATTTCAATAAGTGCAAAGTTTAAAATCGCTTGTAGGAAAATGAGGCTGGCAATAACAGAAAGTGTAATAGTCGTAATGAGCACTGACGCAATAGACACAACACCATTGCGCTTGAAGCTTATCAGTCCGGACCGCATTATTCTTTTGACATCTACCCAAAACATATAGATTTTTATTATACCAATTAATTAAATAACGTACTTGCCATCTTTGTCATCGCGCACTACCCTGCCTTTGTCGAGGGAAACGACGCGTCGACCGACAGATTCGATGACGCCGCGATTGTGCGTAGTGAGGATGATGGTGGTACCGAGGTCGTTGATCTTCTTGAGAATTTGCACAACCTCGTAAGTGTTGATTGGATCAAGGTTGCCTGTCGGCTCGTCGGCGATAATTAGCTCAGGCTGGTTGATGATCGCACGCGCAATAGCGAGACGCTGGCGTTCGCCACCTGAAAGCTGGTGTGGGAAGTTAAAAATCTTGTCGCCAAGGTCGACGAGGTCGAGCACGTGTGGCACGTCGCTCTTTATTTCCTCATCAGTCTTGCCAGAAGCTTCCATGGCAAAAGCGATATTTTCATAAGCAGTTTTATTTGGTAGAAGTTTAAAATCTTGAAAAACGACACCAATACGACGACGGAGTTTGGTGAGTTCTTTGGCAGAAAGTTTGTGGATGTCAGTTGATTCGAAAAAGACATTGCCCTTGGTTGGGTGTTCTTCAGCAAGGATGAGCTTGATGAGCGTGGTTTTCCCGGCACCAGAATGACCAACCAGAGAAACGAATTCGCCGGCCGAGATAGTCAGATTGATATCTTCGAGCGCAGGCGATTCTTTTGGATATATTTTTGAAACGTTATTGAAGTAAATCATTTTAAAATTTTTTAAGAAATTTTTTATAGTTCTTTCTCGGCTTCTATAAACTGATCTATCTCCCCTTCGAGCACATCATCGACTTGAGATGTCTCGACATCGGTGCGGTGGTCTTTGACCATTTTGTACGGATGGAGGACGTAGCTTCGGATCTGATTGCCCCATTCGATATCAGTGGATTTTGAAATATACATTTTCTCTTTCTCTGCCTTTTGTTCTTGCTCACGCAACTTGTAGAGTTTGCCTTTGAGGAGCGACATAGCACGATCACGATTGGCTTCTTGTGTCCGTTCGCCGTCGGCATGGACAGCGAGTCCTGTCGGCAAGTGAACGATGCGCACTGCTGTTTCGCGCTTGTTGACGTTCTGCCCACCTGGGCCGGACGAGCGAGCGAATTCGATAGAGAGCTCGCTTTCTTGTAGCTCTATAGACGAATCTTGCTTCTCAAACTTTGGGATAACTTCCACCAGAGAGAAAGAAGTATGGCGGAGTTTTTTGGCGTTGAAGGGAGAAATGCGAACCAAGCGATGCACGCCTGATTCGTTTTTAAGTATACCATATGCACCACGCCCGTCGCTCTTGCCTTTTATCTCAAATGTCACATTTCGAAAGCCACCGTGGTCGTTCTTGTGCTCGTGTATCAGAAAAAGCTGAAAGTTTTTGCGCTCGGCAAACTTTCGATACATATGAAAAAGCATGCCTGAAAAATCTTCGGCATCATCACCGCCAGCGCCAGAAAAAATAGTGACGACTGCGTCACCCGCGTCGTACTTCCCTACTCCAGAAAGTGCTTCTTTGAGACTTTGGTACTCGACGATAGTCGCCTGGGCTTTCTGTTTGTCAGCCCAAAAAGTTGCTGAAGCCATTTCGGTTTCAATAGCGGAGATTTGCTCTTCGATTTTCTGTTTATTTTCTTGTGACATGCAAACTAACTGTAATTGCTAGATATAATTGAATTCGTTGAAAACATCTTCGTACATGCGGATGACTCTGTTTGCTTCAGCTTGCGTAATTTCGTAGCTTGAACCATCGTGTGCGATACGGTTGCGAACTTTGTGAGCTTCCCAGGCAGTTTGAACATTGTTGAAATCCGCCGGAACTGCACTTTTTAGTCTATCGCCCAAAGTGTCACCCCGAAGACCGAGCTTTATGGTGAGTTCTTCAAGAATAGTATCGGCTTCAATAATTGCTAGGCGCCATTCAGCAGGATTATTGCTGAACATATGCCCTTGGATAAGTTCCCATTTTTCATGTTTTGGCGCGGTGACGGGCAATTGCGCCGACAATTTTTCTTCCTTTTTCTTCCTTTCTTCTATATCGATTTCTCGGATGCGAATAGACGAATAGAAAATAATAAAAATAAAAACCGCAGTGAGAGCACTGGCAAGAAGGATGAAAAAGTGTGGGAGCGATACACCAAACAGGCTACTGCCGAGCCAATTGAAAAAGTCGTAAATTTTGCCGAAGAAATAGTCGAAGTTGAATGACGCCACGCAAATATTATAACATGCTGATTTAACGTACTAGCTCCTACTTCCCCAATTTCTCATAGGCACTGGCAAAGCGAAAGAGTGCCTTGTCCCCACCGAAAGGCGCTGTGAAGTGAATATCGAGCGGCATGCCATTTGCATGTTTGCCGTTTGGCAATGAGAGTGCTGGGTTACCAGTGATATTTGCTGGCACAGTGAAAATGTCTGAGAGATACATCGAGAGCGGATCTTTTGATTTTTCGCCGATGTTAAATGCCGGAGTTGGACTTGTTGGTGTCGCGATGATATCGACAGTTTTGAACATGCCATCAAACTCTTTTTTTATAGCATTACGAACAAGTAATGCTTTGCGATAGTACGCATCGTAGTAGCCATGGGAAAGCACATACGCGCCGAGCATGACACGTCGGCGAGTTTCTGGGCCAAAACCGATGGCACGAGTTTTTGCGTAGACATCGTACAAATTTTCTGCGGCTGCATTCGGATCAGTGGCAGCCGAATAGCCATAGCGAATGCCGTCGAGACGAGAAAGGTTGGTGGAAACTTCCGCTGGCATGATGATGTAGTAGACAGCAAGAGAGTATTTCATCGTTGGAAGAGAAATGTCTTTGATCACGTAGCCAGCGGATTTTAATTTCTCAATCGAATTTTTAAAATTCGAAAGTACCTCAGGGTCTATTCCCTCTCGTTCGACTTCGCTCCATGGCACACCGATGGTTTTTATTTCCTTCGGACCGGATTCTTCATACTTTTTGCGCAATTCTTCTGGAACAGATGTCGCATCATTTGGATCGTAGGCGGAAATAGCTTCGCAAACTATTCTTGCGTCTTCTGCTGTTTTTGCGAGCGGACCAACTTGGTCGAGTGAATTGCCCATAGCAATGACGCCGTGGCGAGTTACATAGTCATATGTTGGCTTCATGCCGACAACACCGCAGAAGCCTGCAGGCTGTCGCACCGAGCCTCCAGTATCAGAGCCAAGTGCAGCCAAACACATTCCGCTTGCCACAGCCACCGCTGAGCCACCCGAAGATCCGCCCGCAACACGGGAAGTATCGTAGGGATTTTTGGTCACGCCAAAAGCAGAATTTTCAGTCGAAGAACCCATGGCAAATTCGTCCATATTCGCCCGCCCCAAAATCACTGCGCCCTGTTCGCGGAGATTTTTAACAGCCAAACACGAATACGTAGCGACATACGGCTCGAGGATTTTCGAGGCAGCAGAAACATGGTGACCTTCGAAGAGAATATTGTCTTTGAGAATAATCGGAATACCAGTGAGTAATGTTCCCTTTCCGGCTTTCAACATTGCATCTGCCTCCGCAGCCTGCTCTTTCCAGTCGACGAAAACTTCAAGAACGGCATTGAGTTCTGGATTTTTCTCGTCAACAACAGCGACACATGCCGCGCACAAATCAGTCGCAGTGAAATCGCCTTTAACCAAAGATTCATGAGTTTGTGTAATTGTGAGAACTTTCGTATCGATCATGGCCTTTTATAAAATCTGCTTTACTTTTACAAATCCGTCTTGCGTATCTGGAACTTCTTTCATAATTTTTTCTGAAAACTGTCCGCTTTCATGGGCATTGCCATCTTCGCGCAAGACATTGTAAATATCGCCGACAGTTGAGCCGGCCTGTGAGGCAGTGTCGTCTATGACAACTTCCCTTATTTGGTCGACATAGTGGAGGATACTTTCGAGATCTTTAGCAAAATTCACCTTCTCCTCTTCCGTCAGCTCGAGGCGAGAAAGCTTTGCCAATTTCTCTATGTCTTTGATTTCCATAGGCAGAGAATAGCATACAAGACAACACTTTGGAAAGAAAAAATATCTTTGAATTAGTACTCAAGCTTTATACCAATTTTGTCTGCGGTCTCGTGATGCCAGCGTTCGTGACGTCCCAACTGCACATTCTGCATTCTCATTTCTTGCATATATTCATCAGCTTTTTTTGAGTAACCATCAACAGTCGCGATGAGGGCCGCGTATCTACCTATCATGTCATCTTTAAATTCTTGCATCTCAATTCTTGTGGCGAATTCTGCCCTGCAAGCAGTAACTATTCGGTTGATATCTTTGTCCGTGAGCATGCTCGGATTGTAGCATAGTCAAGATGAAGGAAAGCTCAAGAAAAAATAAAAAGTGGAAAGATCGGTGGAAAACAATGGTGTTTGCCTAACTAAGCAATACTAAAAATCCTTGTTCTGTGATGATATTCACGCCCAATTTCTGCGCATCACCATACTTTGACCCAGGATTCTCCCCTACCACAACGTAGTCTGTATTTTTCGAAACCGAGCTAGCGACTTTGCCACCGAGCGAGAGGATTTTTTTCTTGGCTTCGTCGCGGGACATTTTTTCCATTGTGCCAGTGAGGACAAAAATCTTGCCGGTGAGTTTGCCGCCTTTGGGTATGGAAAAAGTTTTTGGTATCACACCATTTCGCATAAGTTTTTTGACATAGTCGAGATTATATTTGTCGGCAAAGTAAGAGAGGATACTTTCGGCCACCAGTGGACCAATGTTTTCAATATTCTCCAAATCTTCGCGCTTTGCCTCAGCAAATTTTTCAAATGTATGGAAATACGTAGCAAGGTCGCGAGCCGTCTCCTCCCCAACATGAAGAATACCTAAAGAAATAATAAAGCGATCAAGCGCTACGTGTTTTTTACTCTCTAAACTTTCGATAATATTTTTGGCACTTTTCTCACCAAATCGTTCAAGTCCAGACAGATCTGCCTCGGTAAGAGTAAATAAGTCCGCAGCATCAGTGATCAAGCCTTCGTCTTTGAGTCGTTCCAAGATCTTCGGACCAACTTCATAAATTTCTAACGCATTTACAAAGTGCACCATACCGCGAGTATTTTTTGCCGGACATTTTTTATTTGTACAATAGAAAGCGACCGAAGTTGTTATGTTAATTGGTTTTTTATTTTCAATTTTCTTACCGATTGTATTCTTTTCTCTACTTTTTGCTCCGCCACCCGTTCCCCGTTTTTCTATCTCTCCCCCGCACTCCGGACACTTCTTCGGCATAGCAAACTTTTTTTCTTTACCCGTGCGGAGCTTCACCAGCACTTCAACAACTTCAGGAATAACATCGCCGGCTTTCTGTATCACCACAGTATCCCCAATACGAATATCGAGTCGCTCTATCTGGTCCATATTGTGAAGTGTCGATTTGGAAACAGTCGAGCCAGCAACAAGTGTCGGCTCAAAATGCGCGAGTGGTGTGAGCACGCCTGTGCGACCAACTTGCACAGTTATGTCTGTGACAGTGGTCGTGGCTTTTTCGGCAGGATATTTGTAGGCCACAGAGTAGCGCGGAGCTTTACCAACAACACCGAGCTCATTTTGAAAATCGAGGTTGTCTATACAAATCACCACGCCATCTGTACCAAATGATAAACTGGCGCGAAGCTTCTCGATGTGATCAATCACTTTCTCGACTTCTTTAATGGTTGCACACCTACCTACAAGATCGCTCATTGGAAAACCGAGCGAGGCAAGCAAGCGATGGCGGTCGCTGTGGCGCAGGATTTTTTTGCCAAAGTCATCAGAGATCTCAGCAATGTCGTACACAAAAAAGTTTAAATTGCGCGAACGTGAAGTCGTTGGATCAAGCTGGCGAATGCCACCTGCAGCCGCATTGCGGGTATTGGCAAAAAGTGGCTTGCCCTCTTTTGACTGCTTGGCATTGAGCACGAGTAAGGTCTTCTTTGACATGACAATTTCCCCACGGACTTCCATAAGCTTTGGGAATGGTGCGGTCAGGGAGAGCGGAACGTCAGGAACAATAGAAACATTTTGCGTCACGTCTTCGCCAATGAAACCATCACCGCGAGTTGCGGCTTGCGTCAATTTCCCGTTTTCGTATCGAAGTGTAACCGCGAGACCGTCAAACTTTAGCTCCGCGAAATAGTCTATTTTATTTACTCCGATTTCGCTGTTACTGCCGAGCATTTTTGCCATGCGCTTTGTCCAGTCACCAAGTTCTTCTTTGGAAAATACATCGTTGAGTGAAAGCATACGTGTCTTGTGTGTGACTTTGACGAATTTATCGAGCGCTTTGCCAGCGACACGTTTTGTAGGATCGTCTTTGGCGTCAGAAAAACGCAGTTCCGGATACTGATTTTCAAGCGTCCGGAGCTCGCGTGTGAGCGAATCGTAGACCTCGTCCGTCACCGACGGGTCATTTTTCACATGGTAAAGCTCTCGCAAACGGGTAATTTCCGAGCGCAATTTTGCTATTCTTTTTTGAGCCTCACCTGCGTTTTTACCTGCCATGGAGACAGCATACCATTAGTTGCCGTTGAGATAAATCGCCGAGAGAAAACGCTCTACAGCTCTCGCGCCTGCGCCACCTGAGAAGTAAAGTTCTGCGCCACCATTGAGGCCTGGGATATAGTCTATATTGTTACAGTTTACATTGTAGCCACGGGAATCGATTTTGGTTGATTCACCAACTTGGTCGACTGGATCGTAGTCATAGCTTTTATCGATCGAAAAAATAGCACAGCCAGGTATTGTATTGCCGTTGACGTTGGCATTGACGTCTAGCTTGTAGACAATTTTTGTCGCGCTCGAAACATCGAGTAAATATGTTGGGTGAACACCACCGCATTTGACTGTTTGGTCATCGGGAGATTGCCCGGAAGTGAACCATCCGCGATTGACGTCCCAATACAAAGCGCACTCCATGCCCGTATCTGCTGCCATGAAAGAGTATTGGCTTGTTTTTGCGTTTACGGAAAGTAATTGCTCTTTGTAGGCGATACCGGAAATAGATAGAGCCATGAGCAAGAGAATGCTCGAGACCAACACAGCAAAAAGCGCGACGAAGCCTGCCTGCTTGGTTGTCGCACTCCTCTCTTCTCGAATTGTTTTTATCTTATTTTTTTTAAAAAAATAATTCATAATAATGTGCTTTGAAAGCTACGGTGTAGAAACTGGTAGCCAATTGGTAAGCGTTTCGGTGAGAGTGACATTTTTCTCAGCATTATTCCGCTCTTTCCAAAAAACCGAAGCAATTAACTTCACTTCATTTTTATTTGTAGGATTTATTTCCACCGTAAAATATCGGTGGAAAATCGTCGCTGTACCAGTCCCCGCAAGACTAGACTGATAAAAATAGCCGTTTGTATCAAGGTACACGGGATAATCTTGGCATTCATCTAGATTTTGGCATTTGAAAACTTCGGTGGTTTGGGTTGTTGTTGCTGGATTAAAAATAGTCGGATCGGCAATCGCGCACATAGTCTGTGGCTGTGTCTTCGTATCACACGGTGTCACAAGATCGACGAAATCCGCCCAAGTGTAGGCCACACCTGGAGCTTCGGAGTATTTGTTTCGCAAATGACGTATATACTCCACCTCTTCCTGCGCCAAGTAGTTGGCGACGATTCTATTTTTTGAATTGGTAGTACTCGTAATGCCTTTTGCGGAAACAGAAATAACCGCCGAAATAGACACTGAGAAAATCGCAACAGCCACCAGCGTTTCAACAATCGTAAACCCGTCGGTACTATTTTTATTTTTTCTTGATACAAATTTCATGTCTATGTGCTACGGATTAACAATATTAACATTTCTTTGTGAAGCAGATGTCTGCATACTGAACGGAGTCGCAATCTGCTTATAATAGACTTTGCCAGAAATACGGATGATAACTCTTGGGGAAATCGCAAAATCGCCAACTTGCGTATTATAAATATTGAAACCAGACGCCGAGCAAGATATTCTTATTTCAGATGGCAAAATTGCAACAAAAACCGCACCACCGTTGATTGATTTCTCGAGAGTACATTCGTCTTTTGTCGAATCGGTCACGCTGAACCTGTAGACAACTTGGTCGCCCGCATTGGCAGAACCGCCAGCCGCAGGATACGTTGGGTCAGCAGGCAAACCTCCGAGTGGCTCAAGTGCTGCAATGAGTGAGCCTGTGTGACCAGAACCAACGCAGTCTTGCGCAATAGCTAGAAAATTATTGACTTGGTTTGGCGCCAAATTTAGCGTCGGGCAATGGTAATACGAGCCAAGCTTAAAATTCCTCGACATATCCTCCATCGCGAAGTTGAGGCTATCGATGATTGCTCGCAGGTTCTGAGATTTCTTATTGGTATTATTGACATTGAGCAAGGCACTAATACCGATAACCATGACAATAGTAAAAACAGCAATGGCAACCATAGCTTCGAGCAAAGTGAATCCTTTCATTTTTGTAATTGTTGCTTGGACAGATTTCATATTATGGATACGGAGTATATTTCTCAATACTGATTCGACCCAAACTGGTGACGACGATATCTTTAGGCGAAGTGTCTTCTGTATTTGGTGACGAAATCGTAATCCGGACATAATTAAATCGATCACCATTATCATTTTTGATAATGGCATCAGGAAATGGACGCTTGAAGGTAATGTGCACGCCAGAAGTATTTGTCAGATCAGTATCGCACTCCATACCAGATCCTACGCAAATAGCGCTTATAAAATTCCCCTGTCCGAGAGAAATATTGTCGAGACATTCTGTTGCCACACCAGAGCCACAAGGATTGCCGTAATCGAGCATTTCATTGACTGGCCGAACATTCGGCTGGGCATAGTCAAAGTACCTAAGCAAGCTCTTGCCGTCAGTACCGCCGAAACTCTGCATGAGCAAATTTACATATTGAGAACTTTTTGCAGTCACGTAGATACCGTACCTTGGAGCGCAGTCATCCGAATTTCTATTACATGTAGAGAGTGCGTCATTGGTTCGTCCTGAGATTGCTTCTTTTTGTGCAGCATTGATCTGGAGCGCCATGTCTTGCGCAAGATTTTGTAAGGTAATATTTCTACCGAATCGAGAAAAGTTGACAAGAAGCGTGCCAGCGATAATAGAGAAAATTGAGATCACGACGACAAGTTCTATAAAGGTCACTCCCCGATTACTTTGGAAAGTCTTTTTTATTTTCTCAAAAAAAGTAACCATATCAGCGGAAGATATTGAGAAGATCAACTACTCCGATATCAAAGAAGAAAGCGATGAGCGTACCAGCGACCAGAAAAGGCGCGAATGGTATCTGCATTTTGCGAGCAGACATTGAGCCTTTCATAAGGAGAATGACAATACCGATAATTGCCCCAATCCAAAACGACATAACCAGAGCGGCAAATCCCCGACTCATACCCAAGAGAAAGCCTATCGCAACCGCCAGTTTGACGTCGCCAAAACCAAGCCACTCGCCTTTTGACACTGCCCAAAGGATAAAAAGTGGTAGTGCAACAAGCGGGCCTGCGACAATTGCGCTCAGTGCCGCAGGATGGAAGTCTACTGCGCCAAATTTCGTCATAAAAAGACCGAGAAAAGAAATGACAATCAGCGGGTACACCAAATTGTTGGGTACTATTTTGTGGCGCAAATCGTATCCAGCGATAACCAGCATTATGGCAAAAGAAAGCGCGTAGAAAAGCGTGAAGTAGAGAAAGTTGCCAAGCGAGTACGGCAAGAAAAAAGCAAATCGAGAAAATAGAAATAGCACGATGATACCCATGGCAAACTCGACAGCGGGATAGAGAAGACTTATCGGTGTTCTACATTTATTACATTTTCCACCTTGGAAAAAATATGAAAAAAGAGGCACTAACTCATACCACGCAAGATTGCGAGAGCATGTCAGACAGCCACTTCTACCACCAAGTGTCCGTCCGCTATTGTGGCGGAAAATGACGACATTCAAAAAACTGCCAATCGCCGTGCCAAACAAAAAAACCATAACAGGAATAAAATTATCCATTACGGTTTATTATAGCACCTCCTTTATTACTCGCATTCCCCAGAAGTATTGTTTGTCGGAGGAGTACCGCTTTGTCCAGCGAACCCCCTACTGTCAACACAAAAATATTTGTCCGTTGCTGTAAGTGGAATGTATGCATAGTACCTCTGGTCACTTGCTAGACATTTTGCATCTTTACCATTGGCTTTGGCTGAGGCAACCATGAGAACCTCAAAATTGGTGAGTGAAGCAGCACTAAGCCCACCAAAATAGCTAGTAACGCTTCCCGTTGTTCCGCACATACTTGCATAACTCAACTGATGCTCATCGTAATAATTTTCTGCTTCAGCTCGAGCGCTCGACATAGAGGTAATAGCGCTCGCATCGCGGGCTTTGGACCTTGCCGTACGAAGGTTGGTGATCACCATGGCAGCCAAAATACCGATGATAGCAATAACAACGAGCAGTTCAATAAGAGTGAAGCCTCGCTGTGCGATATTGTTAGTTTTGGAAATCATATACATTTTAGATTATAGCACTCATTGAAACTATTACTGCCTTTTGTTGAATGTGGAAAACATATTACTGAATCGAACTGGCGATATTGTAGATAGGGACCAAAATTGATGAGAGCAAAACACCAACGCCAATACCGAGCACGACAATCATTATCGGCTCAATGAGCCCAACAAGTGTGTCGACAATATCATCAACTTCTCTTTTATAGAAATGCGCCATTGTTCGCAAGATTTGCCCGAG
>JBDKLD010000049.1:0-2929 GCA_039795715.1 Candidatus Parcubacteria bacterium
CCCGTTAATACTCCACACATAATCAATTGAATTTGAATCTTTTATATTGAAACCAAAAGGTGCCGCAATAACGCTCAATTCGCTCTGATTCATTCTAAAACGTTCTGAAATCGCATTATTATATAGCACTCCGTACAGTGGGTCGTTTTCGTATAGCACTATAGAAGGAGAAGTTTCTTCGAGATCTAAACTTGTCTGACCATGAGTTTTGCCGTCGAGAGAGCTTACATCGACGGTTATTGTGTACGGACGAGGAACTATATTACCTGTAACGATAGCAGCCTGTTTTCCGAAGCCTGATTGATCTTGAAGTACCTTTGAGTCCCGTTTCCAATTATAAATAAGTTTTTTAGGATCGATTTCAACGCCATTTGTATTGATGAGGTGTGGCACTGCAATTATTTTAACTTGATTTTGATATGCGACACTTGCCTTGCCAAGATAAAATGGTGGCGTGTAACCACTCGTTTCAACAAAAAGATCTACCCCATTTGCCTGAACAGAAGTGTTTTTTTGAATTTGTCTACCCTCAATTGTTGTAATTAATGCTGAAATATTTGAACGACTACCATCTTTTGGTGCAGTAAATGTATATTTAGTTTTGCCAATTCCTGAAAACACAAGCTTTTGATTCACATACCACGCAACGCTAGCGCCATTAAGATCGGTTATGTAACTTTTGACTTCAACGGCAACGGTATCCCCCGGTTGAGGTAACTCTGGATTAACATTAATTTCCACACCAGTTATAGAAGACGGAATCTGCGCATGAGCAATAAGAGTTGTATTTGAAATAAGGCCAGAGAGCGTATATCCAGCTATAACTAAAAGAAAAAACAGTATTTTCTTCAAAACGTTCATTGGTAGTATTCTACCACATTTTTAAATAAGCCAACTAATACTAACTGGCATTCTCAAGTTCCTCTATTTCATCATTGTTTGGTGGGCGTGTGTCACCTTGATTGAGGGGTATTTTATCCTTCCCTTTTGCCTCAATTCCGGGGATTTTGATGCCGGATTTATCCTCAGCATAGATCATTGCAAGCACAGCGGCCATACCAAGTGTCACCTCCGGAAGAGCTTGGAACACAGGCACTAGACCAATTACGATGTCGACGCTCATTGTCGCGAGCTTTTTCCCATCAAACATAGAAACTCCCTTTTTTGAGAGTATAAATGAAACAACACCCCAAAAAATCCAAATAGTGAAATCTTCCGTCACTGGAATAAGACCGACAAGATCAACAAGGCCGGCTCCCAGCATCAAGCCGAGGCCCAAACCGAAGCTAATTCTTGTTGTTTTTTCTTCCATATATTAATTACCGCTCATTTCGAGTTCGGCTTTTGCTTTTTTGATTGCCAAAACCTGCTCAGGGTTAGTTGTGATGATCTGGTCTTCAATTACTGAAGCCACGATCTGGATAAGAACGTGTTTCATGCCGACAAAGAATATACCCTCTCCGACGCTAGACTCAAGAAGACGATATTTTTCTGATTCTGTAAGATTGAATGTTTTTTGAATGATATCGATAGATGACGGAGATTGTTTCAACAAAATCTGTATTGAAGAGTTGGTGATAATTGGGAGACCATATGGAGATTTGAGGAAGTCGTCAACGTCCTGTGTAATTGTTGCGAGACCGAGATAGTATTTACGACCTCGTTTTGCCAAACCAAGTAGGAATGAAGCCGTGTCTTCAGATTTCATCATCCACCATGCCTCATCGATCACAAGCAATCGCTTTTTGAGTTGTTTACGAATTGCATTCCAGATATAGTGCGTCACAATATACATTGCTACTGGCTTGAGCTCATCTTCCATGTCTCGCAATGAGAACACAACGAATTTTTTATTAATATCAACGTTCGAAGGACGATTGATGAAACCAGACCATGTTCCCTTTGTGTATTTACTCAAGCGTTCGACGAGAGATTCAGCGCCCTCCATACCCGCAAGTACAAGCTCGAAGTCAGAGAGGAGCGGAGGTTCAACATTTCGGAAGTCTGATTCAGCAGTAATATCCTTGAGAGCGTATGTTTCAGTAATAGCTCGGTCAATAATGGCATCCTCTTCTTGGCTAAGACCACCAAGCATGATTCTGAAGAGTCCTACGAGGTTGATGATGTTTGAACGAAGAACGTCAACGGCAGATTCATCTTCTCGTGGTACCGGCAAATCAAAAGGGTTGATATGGTGTTCAGAGTTGAGCGAAATATTGAAATACTTACCACCAGTAGCCTCAGCCATGTGCTCGTATTCTTTTTCTGGGTCAATGACGATAACATCAGTATCGAACATGAGGGTTCGGAGGATTTCGAGCTTGGTGCAGTATGATTTACCAGAACCAGCCTTAGCAAATGTCACGGAATTGTAGTTTTCAAGGCTAAAACGGTCAAAAAGCACAATAGAATTATTGTGTTTGTTGATACCGTACAAGATGCCTTTACTGTCAGTAAGGTCAAACGAAACGAAAGGAAATATCGATGAAAGCGGCGAAGAGTCGAGCTGTGAATGCACGTTGAGCTGGTCATCACCAATTGGAAGAACACTCTTGTACCCACTTTCCTGCTGGAAGAGAGCTGGTTTCAAATAAATAAGTTTTGATTCAAGAATAGATTTAACCTCTGATTCGATTTTGTCGAGTTCAGCGGTATTATCTGCAAAAATTGTAATATAAACACCAACATCAAAAATTTTTGCTTGCGCTTGCATGAGATTGTCTCGAAGTCCCTCGATGTTTTGGTAAGCAGCATCAAGCATTGGATCACGCACAAGACCCTTCTGTTCTCGACTTTGTATCTGACTCTGCACCTCAGCGATTTTCTTACGCAAATGAGTAAGCATCTTTGCAGTATCAATTGGATGGATGAAAATAGAGATATTAAAAATCTTATCGAGATCAATAATTGGCTCAAACCAGCTATCAGT
>JBDKLD010000050.1:0-8422 GCA_039795715.1 Candidatus Parcubacteria bacterium
TGGGGTTGTAAATGCGATTTTATCTAAGATCGTAAGGAGATTGGGCGCTATGCCTAGGTTCCGAAACGTTGGGCCGTTAGCGCCCGGTGTTGGTATATTCATTGCTTAGGTCAAAAATATACCATAGTTTTGAATAATACGCAACTTTAGATGATTTCTGTGCGCGGTGCAGGAGTCGAACCTGCGACATCGTCAACGTCAATGACGCGCTCTACCAACTGAGCTAACCGCGCTAATTTGGTGTGTAAATAGTACCAAAAAATCTGCTTTTTTCAATACCCATGGATGTTTCCAGATACTGTTGACAAAATCCTTAATATGTGGATAATTATATAAACTAATCTTACTTTACAATGAAACAAACAGAAAATACCCTACTAATGGAAACCCTATATAATTATGCCTGGGCAAGAATAAATACAAACAATTCTATCCCAGTACTTGAAAAACTATCTGAAAGACCTAAGGCTAAAAAATGGTACGGTCTTTTGAGCATAGATAGTAAATTTTACGATACACTTATCGGACAGCTCCTTGTTGGAAAATACATTTCAGTTGAGGACGGTGTCGGAGAATCAGAAATTGATGGAAAAAATGTTATTTATCTAACACTAGCTTTTGATCCCGAACTCAGCAAAGATCAAGCCTACGCCGAGGTTGAAAAATATATTCAGAAAATATATTTAAAGCTAAACAGCAAAAAATGAAAACGGAAGTTATACGCCGCGCACCCAATGCGCGGTTTATTTTTGTTCTTTTTTCTGTTCCTCAAGAAACTTCACCAAAGAATCAGAGACTGCTTTTACTTCTTTGTCATCAAACATCGAAACCGCAAGCACATGTTTGGCGATTTTTTTAAACGATTTTACTTCTGTGGCGACGACTTTCGGATCTACCAAATCAGTCTTAGTGAGAATGATCACTTCGTCTTTATGTTCGATTCCCTTTTTATATTCTTCGAGCTCATGACGAATAGCTTTGTAGGCTTCAGTCATTCCCTTGCTCCCCTTTTCTAAATAATTTTCAAAAGAAATAAGATGCGTAATTATTTTGGTCTTTGTGATGTGACGCAAGAATTTCATGCCGAGACCTTTGCCTTCTGACGCGCCTTCGATGAGCCCCGGGATATCCGCAATGATGTAACCGTAGAAATCGCCGAGGTTTGGGTCAAGCGTAGTAAAAGCATAGTCACCTATTTTCGCGCGAGCACTCGTGAGCGCATTGAGCAAGCTGGATTTACCAGCATTTGGAAAACCGACGAGACCAATATCGGCGTAAAGTGAAAGTTCAATTTTAAACTTTGCTTGCTCACCATCTCTGCCAGGAGTTGCTCGCTGTGGCGCTTGGTTTGTCGAGCTCTTGAAATGTTCATTTCCTTTGCCACCCACACCACCTGCCAAAAGTTTTGCTCGGTCACCTGACTCTAAAAGCTCATAGCTACTGCCAGTAGTAAGATTTGTAATAGTTGAGCCAACAGGAAGTTTGACGATAGTATCTTCGCCGTCGCCGCCTTTTCTGCTCGAGCCTGCGCCATCTTCACCACGCCCAGCTTTAATTTTTTTCTTGGCTTTATAGTCAGACAAGATGAAAACATCGCGGACAGCTTCCGCGATAATGTCACCTCCCTTGCCGCCGTCGCCACCGTTTGGACCACCACGGTCGATGAACTTTTCTTGGCGCCAACGAACAACGCCGTCGCCACCGCGACCAGCATTTGCCTCTATTTCTATTTCATCTATCAGTGCCATATAGTTTACTTACGACACCACTCTACGATTCTAATGCGATCTTGGCAAGTGTAATTGCTCCACCTTCAGATCTAGCATAAGCGACAAATCTGCCATTATGACAGAAAACTGCATCTTCTACGCCTGATTTTTCTACCAAGTCTCCATCACTCAGTCCTGCCCAAGATTCAGGAAAAGGCTTCCGCTTCTCAAATGAATTTTCAGAAACTGGGACTGTCTCTGCTGTCCATGTACCACCGTGGTTTGGGTAAACAAAAAACTTTATTTCAGGCAAGAGTGCAAGTGTATGGATAAAATTGATACGCTCATAGTCTTTTGGAAAAACAACGAGCGATTTATTGTCGGTAGCATTGTACGTGCTGATAATTTGTCTTTGTGCTTCGATACCTGCAAGTTGCACTACCAAGTACCTTTGTAGAAAATCTTTGGCTTTCGTCACGGCTTTCATAAAACACTCGTACATTTGAGCTTCATTACTTCTCTCTTCCCATGTTGGCTTCTCAATCATAAAATTGAGAGCGATACTGGGCGAGAAAACTCCTTCGATGAGATTTTTAGAAATATCAAAACCATTGTCATTGGCATCTATTGCTGAGACAAGCTGGCTGTCGATTTTCTGCCAAAGCTCAGCATCCTGTCCACAAACAGTTGGACCAATATGTTTCCAGACAAGACCAAATGCTGCGTACGGAACACCATTGTCTCGTATACCAGCACCGCCTTTCTGGTGGTGGTCAAATCGATTGCGGGAAGGATCATATTCTCCGCCAACATCGACAACATAGTCACCGGCTTTTATTTCATCTGGGTGGCGACTACGAACTATTTTTGCATGTGTATTTTCTGGTAATGAGATGAGTAATGTAGCTACGGCAAAAACATCATCAGTATGAAAAGACGCACTGTGAGTGACAATTGTTATTTCTTTTTTTGTGTTTTCATCCATACTTTATTTTACCTCTTATTGATAAATACTTCATCTTTCTATGATTCCAATAAGCTTTTATTCTATTTCCTCCCAAACTTCCTTTTCCAAAATACCTTTTTTTGTTTCTGCTAACTCAATAAAGAAATGCATAATACGCTGTAAAATAACGAAAGCAACTAGAAATACCAAGAAGAGCAACATAAACTTTCTAATGTCATGGCTTATATTAAATGCTGCGACACTAAAAATATAGCCAAGACCCATAGAGGCAAATGCCCAGACAAATGTCGAAACAATTTCAGCTTTGAAGTATGTCGTACGACGCACTTTCATAAAGCCTGAGTATATAAGTACAAGATTATTGAGTCCAAAAATAAACTTTGAGGCAAAAACTGACCAAAAAGGTTTCTCACGAAAATGCGGTAATAGTCCATTAACCTTCCTCACGACAAAGCGGAAAAAGCGACTCTTAGCATATTTTTCGCGTAGCAAGCGTCCAAGCCTGTACCCCAAAAAGGTTTTGGTCATTCCTCCTGCTATTGCGACCATATACGCATCACCGAAAGCGAAAGCTCCGATATGTGCGAGTACTCCAGTGACGATGAGCGTAAATTCCCCTTCAATCACTACTCCGATAAAAACAATAAAATAGCCAGCGAGCTGGTGGTGTTGGACGAAATTGGTAATTGCATGGAAACTAAGCATACTATTCACCAAAAGCTTTATTCATTATCCAATTGAGAATGGAAATAACGAATGCTCCCCAAATAGCAGCCATAAAACTGTCGATTGTAAATCCGCTCACGACCGAGGCAATGAATTTAAAAAACAAACCGTTCAAAAGGACGGAAAAAAGTCCGAGTGTCAGGATATTGATGGGTAGTGTCAAAATAGTGACTATTGGCTTGATGACAGTATTGATGAAGCCAAGAATTGCAGCAACAGCGACTGCAGTGAGGATGCCTTTAACGTGAATGCCCGAAACAATAAGTGGCGTCGCGAGGACGGCAAGGGTGAGAATGATCCAATGAATGAGTACTTTCATAATAATTTATTCGTTGAAAAGTGATTCGACAACTTCTTTGACTAATCCGCCATCGGCTTTGCCTTTGAGATCTTTCATCAATGTACCAGTGAGTTGTCCAGCTTTGGTCTTGTCTGTAATATTGAGTTCTTCTTTCTTGACGCGAGCAATCACCTCAATCTCTTCGCGACTCATCATCTCGGGTAAAAATTCTTCGAGCACATGGAGTTGAGCTTCCTCTTCGCGAGCGAGATCTTCACGAGCGCCAGCACGGTATTGAGAAATTGAATCTTTACGCTGTTTCGCGAGACGCATAATCACAGTCTGCGCTTCCTCATCAGTAAGTGAATCTTGAGGTGTTTTGCCTTTTGCAACGAGCTCGTTGATAAAAGTACTCGACATCCCACGTAAAGTGTCAAGACGAACAGAGTCCTTGGCTTTCATGGCTTCTTTTATACCTTCCTTGATTTTATCTTGTAACATAGTGCCATTTTACCACGTCGAGATAAAATTTTCCTAAAGATATGTTAAAATTGCTCTATGGCATACAAACTTCTCTTTTTTGATACAGAAACCACCGGTAACCGCGAGGAAGACCGCTTGTGTCAGATTGCCTACAAATACGATGGCGAAACAGTAAGCGAGCTTTTCAAGCCCCCATTGCCGATCCAGATAGATGCCATGATGGTGCACCACATCACGAACAAAATGATCGCCGACAAACCGACTTTTGAATTTTCTGCCACATATAAGCATCTTCACGATAAAGCACACGATGAAAACACTGTCTTCATCGCCCACAATGCACCGTTCGATCTATCCATGCTCAAGCACGAAGGCATCATTCCAATAAAATCAATTTGTACGCTCAAAGTCGCTCGGGCAGTAGACGAAGCTGCGAAAATTCCTTCATACAAATTACAATACTTGCGCTACTTGCTCGACATCGATATCGAAGCCACCGCGCACGATGCGCTCGGCGACGTTTTGGTTTTGGAAAAAGTCTACGACTATTTTGAGAAAAAAGTTATCGAAAAAAATAGTTGCGACGCGGCTACAGCCATTGAAATCATGATGGAAATTTCTTCTAAGCCATCACTTTTACGCAACATCAATTTCGGTAAGCACAAAGGCAAGACAATCGAGGAAGTTGCCAAAGCTGACAAAGGCTATTTGGAGTGGCTCTACAATGAGAAAAAGAAAAATCCAAAAGACGAAGCTGATTGGCTGTATACGCTTGAGTATTATTTGAAGTAAATTAAGAAATAAAAAAAACCACTCAGTGATGAGTGATTTTTTTATAATTTACTTCTGTTCGCCTTCGGTATTTTCGTTTTTTGGCTCGCTCGTGCTTTCAGCCTGCTCTGCACCTTCAGGAGCTTGTCCGTCTTTAGCACCCGCCGCAGCACTATCGCCAGTCGGCGGTGTTCCCGCCTTTGCCATTTCCTCACCGATCTTTGTCAGCGAATCAGAAAGTGCAGTTGTTGCAGTTTTGATCGCACTCATATCAGTTCCTTCTTTAGCAGTTTTAAGCTCGGCAATTTTTGTCTCAACTAGAGTTTTAGTTTCGGCGGAAACTTTTTCCGCGTAATCTTTCAAACTTTTCTCAGCGGTGAAAAGCATTTGCTCAGCCACGTTTTTGGTATCAACAAGCTCTTTCTTGGCCGCGTCTTCGGTCGCATGGATTTCGGCATCTTTTTTCATTTTCTCAATATCTGCATCAGTGAGGCCGGAACGAGCTTCGATGCGAATCGTTTGCTCTTTGCCAGAGGCTTTATCTTTAGCCTTCACTTGCAAAATACCGTTAGCATCGACATCGAACATAACTTCGATCTGTGGCATACCACGCTGAGATGGTGGAATACCGTCGAGAATAAATCTGCCGAGTGATTTGTTGTCGGCGGCCATTGGACGTTCGCCTTGGACGATGTGAATTTCAACTTGCGTTTGATTGTCAGCAGCAGTTGAGAAGACCTGTGTTTTAGAAGTTGGGATAGTCATGTTGCGCTCAACGAGTTTGGTCGCCACGCCACCAAGTGTTTCAATACCGAGCGAGAGTGGAATAACGTCGAGGAGGAGAACGTCTTTGACATCGCCTTGCAAAACACCAGCCTGAACTGCAGCACCGAGTGCCACCACTTCATCAGGATTGATTGAGCGATTTGGTTCTTTGCCAAAAACTTTCTTCACTTCTTCGATCATCTTCGGCATGCGAGTCTGACCGCCGACGAGAATGATTTCATTAATATCAGCAATTTTAAATGGCGAAGCTTCCATCGCGCGCTTGGTGATCATGATTGCGCGATTAATAAAGTCATCGGCAATTTCCTCTAGCTTTGCACGTGTCATTTTCATGAGCAAGTGCTGTGGGCCTTCGGCAGTTGAAGTTATGAATGGAATATTTATTTCTGTTTCAGTCGCGGTTGAAAGTTCAATCTTGGCTTTTTCAGCAGCTTCATCAAGGCGCTGGAGTGCAAGCGGATCTTTACTGACATCGACGCCAGATTCTTTTTTATATTCATCGGCGATGTAGCGAATGATCTTCTTGTCGATATCGCGACCGCCGAGGTGATGATCACCGTCGGTTGATTTAACTTCGATGACATCGTTCCCAACTTCAAGCACAGAAACGTCGAATGTTCCGCCTCCGAAGTCAAAGACGACGATCTTTTCATCTTTCTTTGTTGAAAAACCATATGCGAGCGCGGCAGCGGTCGGCTCATTGATGATACGTTTAACATCGAGACCAGCAATTGCACCGGCGTCTTTGGTAGCTTTGCGTTGAGCGTCATTGAAATATGCGGGAACAGTTATGACCGCTTCGGTAATTTTCTCGCCGAGCTTGGCTTCTACGTCCGCTTTTATCTTGCCGAGAATCATGGCAGAAATTTCTTCCGGTCGAAGTGACTGTCCGCCGATGTTAGCAAGTACGCCGCCATCCGGAGATTTTTCTATTTTATAGCTTGCTGTTTCTTTGTCTGAGTTGAGCTCAGGATCTTCGAAGCGGTGACCCATGAAGCGCTTGATGCCGTAAATGGTATTTTGCGGATTGGTCACAGCTTGGCGTTTTGCGAGCTGACCGACGAGACGATCACCGTTTTTCGCAATAGCGACAACTGATGGCGTAGTGCGTACACCTTCAGTATTTTCAATTATTTTTGGCTGACCACCTTCGATGATGGCGACAGCCGAGTTTGTTGTTCCTAAGTCGATTCCGATTATTTTTGACATATGATTTTTATATATTATTACTTGATAATTATTTAAAAATTTTATTTCTTCTCACTCCCCGCCTTAAAATCCGCTGACTGAAACGGGCTTGGGATTTCGGGCACGGTCATGTCTATCGGTCCGAATTGCTTTTCATAATTTTCGATCTGTTGGCTGAAAAACATGGCAATACTCTTGGCGACTTTCGGTGTGGTGGCATATGGATCGAGATTGTTACCTGATGCCATGCAAAACATGACGGCTTCTTTGTTGAATGCGCCGAGTGCGCCGTCACAGAATTTTTTTGGTAATTGATTAAAGTCTACTTTTGTTGGGTCTACCATATATATTTTTACAAAATAACTAATAATTTTTTGACTTCTAATTTATGTAGCCAATTATATACTTGCCTATTTATTTTGACAAGTTTTCAGCGACCGCCAATTCCTTGTCAAAATTAATATAACATAATAAAATAAAGCTGTAATGAAGAAAAATAACCCCCAATCGGCCATTTTAAAGGTCCTAGGCCGTAAAAAGGCTGTCTCACTAGAAAAGCTCAAGGCTGAGTCAGAAAGTGCCCTCACAGGTGATTCTGGGACTCAAAAAGGCCAATTTACCGGTAAAACCAAGCCTTCCTATGCTATCTCCCGATCGATCAAAGCCATGATAGATACTGGTCTTGCTGAGCTCCTCGCATCTGGGCAAAGTGACTATGTACGTATTACTGCCACTGGACGGGAAAAGCTCTACCGCGACGAACTTTCTAGCACCAACATGCCAATCTCCCATACCTGGGACGGCAAATGGCGCATGATTATCCTCGACCTGCCAGAAGATCGCAAGAGCGAACGCGAGGCTTTGCGGTACCTCCTCAAGAAAGCCGGTTTCTCTCTTTTGAAAAATTCAGTCTGGGTCTCGCCTTTTCCTTTTGAACAATTTTTCACCAATATTAAAAAAGATCTCGGTTTGACCACGGAGATGATTATTGTTGTTACTGATACCATTGATGTGGAAACGGAGAAAGTGCTTTTAGCAGAGTTTGGGAAATAGAAAATTACATAATCACTATAAAAAAAAGCCACCTAGTTGGTGGCAGTTTCAGAACCTTCTGTTTCCAATAATTCGAAATCAGATTCAGGCTTGAAATACTTACTATTGAATTCTACAACAGACATACTGCTACTCTCCAAATCCTCAAGTATTTGGGATTTTTTCTCTGACGAAGCGTCAATTTTTCCAAAGCTATTTAGGATTTTTCTGAAAAGACTATCTCTTTCCAGTTCTTCTTTGGCGTTGCCGGTTGGTATTTTATTGACCAAGCTCGCAGCCAATTCGCGTTCAAAATTTACATCAAACGTTGGGATGTGTTCTGGTGGTCCATTAAATTCCATGTACACAGTATAATTTATTTTCTTTCAAAATGGAAGGTTGCTACTCTCGCTGGACGGAAAATCTTATCGCCATTTTTGTAGCCTTTTTGAATAACTTGCGCAACGGTATTATCTTGGA
>JBDKLD010000051.1:0-6155 GCA_039795715.1 Candidatus Parcubacteria bacterium
TCTTCCAGTTTCGGTAATGGTTCATCAATATCGAGCTGGAGTTGCTTTGCTTTCTCGCAGTGAAAAACGATGTGTGAGACTTTGCGGCCTGTTTTTGGATAATCTACCTGCGTGATTTGAATGTCTGGGTTTGCGTTGATTTCTTTGACTGATGAATCAATAACACGCTTTCTAAAATCTGAAAACTCCCTGTATTCTGATTTATCAACTCCAACAACTTGCCGAAATTCATCGTATTCAAAAGAACGCCTAAAATACCCTTTTCCGTCTGCTTTAAATTGCTCCTTTTTTAGCAATTCAAATAAACGCATAGCATAGCCACTTTTGAAATTTACAACCTTTTCTAGTTCGTATTGAGTGAAGTATCCTTTAAGCCCAAGTAAATACGGTTTCAGGGCTTTATCAAAACGAATTTCTATATACCCGCTTCCTTTTTTATACTCTGCATAAGAAAGCCAATTTAAGCGTAGCCAACTCCCATCTTTTTCTAGCATAATTCGCCGACCTGCTAATTCATCGGCAGATTTTTTAACTAGTTCATAGATACTATTACTTTCTTTAGAAAGCCCAAAGAATCGTGCAAAGTCTGTTATCCCGATTCTGTAGGTTTTGAAGTCCTCATCATCTGGCGTGATTTGTGCGATAAGCATACGAATCAACCGCCCTTCACTGACTGAAGCAATTTTGTAGCTTGCCTCTATAAGCTCGTTCGACTGGCGAACGATTAGGCTTTTTTCATCGGTGTTCATGATGTGTGCTTCTCACATAGGACGCATGGTTACGGGATAGTCATAGCTCCCATTGTATAGAAAAACCGGACATGTCAAATTTAACAGACCGGACATGTCAAATTTTCTCTCCTATTTCAAACTAGGACGTGTGGATAACTTTTGTCCGGGTTCGTCCCGTTTTTGTCCGGGTTCGTCCCGTTTTTGTCCGGGTTCGCACCATCTTTTCCTTTAAAATCAAGGAGTTACGCACCTCCTAAAGTATTAAAGGTTAAATATAAACACACAGGGCGCAAAAGTTTTTTGCTATGTCGGGCTTCGCCCTTGTGTGTTCTTTTTTGCTTCGCAAGAATCCCAAAAACCGAAGGCAGGGCAACAGGTAGAACGCAAAATGTGGCACCTAGCAAGCCCATAGGCGCGTTTTTTATTGGTATGCAAGGGGGTTGTAGCCAATAAGGCAGGAAAACGCGCCTATGGGCGTTTAAACGCTTCGCATGATAGGGCTTGACTTGCCTACCAATGAAGATACAATCAAATTCATTGTTTTTTGATATGAAAACCTATGATTTTGACAGTCGGCAACACCAAAGGTGGGGTGGGAAAGACCACTCTCGCCCTCAACATCGCCATAGCTCGCGCCCTCGCTGGGCGTGATGTTTGGTACATAGACGGGGATAGGCAAGGCACGGGGCAAATTGCCCTCACGATTCGAGACGAGAAAGGGGTTACCCCTTTCATTGCTTGCGCTCAGTACGCGGACGGGGCAACTCTTCGCCAGCAGGTCAGACAGACAGCGGGCAAGTTCGATGATGTGATTATTGATGTGGGTGGACGCGATTCAACTGCCCTACGCTCTGCCCTCACTTTCACCGATACCCTAATTGTTCCCTTTGCTCCTCGATCGTTTGATGTGTGGAGTTTTTCGGATATGTCGCACCTGGTCGAAGAGGCAAAGGCTATGCGGGGAGATTTTCCCGTTTATGCCGTTCTCAACAATGCGGATGTTTCAGGTTCAGACAACGCCGAAGCGATAGAGGCCATAAACGACTATCCGGCGTTGCGCTACCTAGACGCACCCATTAAGCGCCGTAAGTCAATCGCAACGTCGGCAGGTACTGGGCTTTCTGTTCTCGAATACACGCCAAAAGACGCGAAAGCGTGTGAAGAATTGCTACGGCTGGTTGATAGTGTTTTCATATCATAAAAATATGAAATACATATCAAAAATATATCACTTTAATATGAATTAAATATGAACACAAAAACAGGTTCAAAGATAACAAAACGCCCCAACTCGAAGGAAGTCACCCCAGCTCCAACAGTCACGGAAAGCGAGGCGGAAAAGTTCATCGGCGGTGCGCCAGATTCTGCCCCTATGAGTACAGCGAGAAAAGGCGTACAGCGTGGAAAGCGTGAGCAGATAAGCCACACCCTCCCGCCTGACTTGCTTGCAAAAATTGACCAGAGAGCAAACAGAATCGGGCTTACTCGTGCCGCTTTTATAAACTTTGCGATTTCTGAATATTTGAGACTGAACGACTAGTTAGCACAGGCGTTTACTTGTGCGGTATGCCGTTTGTTCATGTTTCGAGAAATACTCAAGCAAAACAACGGCTTATCATGCAGTTTTCAATTCAACTTCCCAATGAAACATCATTGGAAAGTCTACAGAGAGGCGTACTGCTGGTATGTCTCGATGAACTCACGAACCCCAATGATTTTTATTGTGTGATATGGATTCATGCTCAAGAGATCCTGCCTGTCACCTGAAACAATCAGCACGGCGTTTGCTTGTCGTGCGAGGGCGAGAAACTTATTATCCTTCGGGTCTCGGCAGTCTGTCACCGTGATTGAAACATGAAATTGCATAGTATCTTGAATATATACTTCTGCCCTTTCCATGCGCTCATATTCTGTTGCGTATTTATCGAATTTCTTTCGTGTTAATACTTCAACAAGTTCCTCAATTGTTTCTTTTGAACTAGCAAGTTCAAATTTATCAACAGCAAGAGAAAGAGCGAGTGCAGATGTGCCTTTTGGACTAAGAATTGCACTAACTACAAGACTACTATCCAAAACAATAATTTTACGTGAAGCACTCATCGATTAGTTTGTTAACTTCTTCTTGTGTGAGCGCTTCAGCAGCGGCATTTGGCTTTGCATTTCTTAGTTTTGCAATGAGTTTCCTACCTGCAATACGGCGCAATATTTCTTCCGTATCTCCTGTTTCAGGAAGAATTAAAAAAGCAGGGCGACCGTATCGAGTTACTCGAACAGTCTCGCCAGCGCTCACAAGGTCAGCAACAGCACCGAAGTTTTTTTGCACTTCACGGGATGTGATGGTTTGCATGGTCATAGTCCTATGAGGTTATGAATATCTGCATTGTACGGATAATGCAGACAAATGCAAATTTAAAGTATTTTCATATCAAATGGCAATCAAATACATACTATATAAATATTTATTTGATATGAAAGTGATATGTATTGATGAATCTGTCGGCTCTACAAATTCAGCGGCCACCCCGATAGCTCGAAGCCATCGGTACACATCATGGGTGTAGAAGGTGTCTCGTCGTACACCGCTTATGAGACCTGAATACATAACAAAGTTTCTTTTGTTATGTATTCAGCATGTGTTGGGTTTTCGTTTAACCAAGAACCTAGGGTATGCGGAGCGTCGTTAAAAACTATTTCTTTCAGCTTATCTTTATTAACTGAGTGTTTGATAATATCAAAAACGCCTTTTGGTATTACAGTGTCATTATCTGGAGTTACCAACAAAACATTGCCATCAAACTGTTTTAATGTGTTAGGGGCCGATGAATTCATCCAACTATTTTCTTTGCGTATGACAGATGAAAATGCATCCCCGAATGGCTTGTCAATAGATTCTATGGAGTAAATTGCAGGACTAAATAATATTAAACACTGCATCCTTTTTCCATATTTAATAGATAGGTCTATTGCCGTTTGCCCACTCATGCTGAAAGCAGCAACTATAAATTTCCCTTCTTGAGGGATAAACGAGTCGATGGTTTCTATTGCAGTTTGAAGCCTATGATTTAAAGTTAGTGGCTTTATATGCTTACTATTTCCAGCTCCAGATAAGTCTGGAGCGATAGATGAAATGCCAACTTTTGCAAATGCAGAGCATATAGCACGGCATCTATTCCTATCAGATTTGCCAGCACCATGTAAAGCAATAAGTTTTAAGTTTATTGGCTCACTAGCTTCGTAAATATCGACGCATGTTTCTTCATCGTTGCTTTGTGTGAAATTAACAGACTTGAATAACATAAGGGCTTTCAAGGGTTCTCAATTTTGCAGATTTTCTTAAATCCTTTGTGATTATGTATCTTGATAACCATCTGGATTCATTGTTAAATTGCGTTGAATATGCATCCCTTGCGTGGGCTGTGTAAAAATTATCAAGATAAAAAAAGTCACCCGATCTTAAAATGACTGATTCCGCAATAACTTCGGAAGATTTTTTCAGTCTATTCAAAGCACTCTCGGAGATTGTATCGATGCCGTGCATATTTGCAAAATTAACTCTCATGAATGGATTTTTTTTATTTCCATATAAAACTGATTGAGGCGAAAATGCAAATTCCTCTGTTTCATGAATCGGATTATTTTTAATAATAAATTTCTCTTCCGAAAGGATGGCTATATCTTCGTTGCTTAGCGACAAATTTTTAACTGAAAAAAATCGTGTGACAGCCTCTTCATTATTTCTAATGCAGACTAATCCTAGATAATCACCTTTGTATTCATGAAATGCATCTTCCGTATGGAACCCAAAGTCATAGTTTACCCCTGAACTGCTATTTGGAATTGATGCAAGTGATGCATTTGGAATTATATTGTTTATAACACTGCCTTTTCTTTGAGTGCTCCAACCTATAGGCGTTCCTAAAAGTGAGGAAAAAACTGTGTGAATTACTTGGTATCTGTTTAGTTTATAATTTGCACATTCCTCTGGGTAAGGAATTGGCGTCGGAATATCTTTGTTCGATAAAAATTCGCCAAGTTTAATAATCAAGGCATCTGAAGACTCTTTTTCTGAAAATTCTAAAAAGAACTCTCTAATTCTTGTTGGAAACAAATTTGATGCTCTTTTTGCATTTTCCAATACTAGTATTGCGTCCCATTCATTCGAATTTACGAATAATTCATCAGCAATCGCAATAATTTCCATTGCCTCGCTTGGCGTTGGTAGTAATGTTGAAATTGACATATACACTCGAACCTTACGGGAAAGACAACATGAACATACAGTCTTCTACCATGAAACAGTACCCGTCTGCCTGACAAATACACTATTCTCACATATCAAACACATATGAATTTGATACATTTTTGATATGTATTTCATTGTCGCTTTTCGTGGCCTGTCTCGGGGTAGCAAGATTGCAATGTCGTAACGACTTCCCCGAATGCCAGCCTTCGGCATGACACGGGAAAGCCGACGAATTGCCATCTTGCAAGGGCGTTGCCCCTTGACCCCAGAGACTGGCGGAAGCCAGTCTCAAACTTCCTTTTCATCAGCATAGACAGTCTATGGCCAGCGGTCTGGGGGTCGAGGGGTTCTCCCCTCGCAAGTCTGCATTTTCGAGGTCGCCACAGGCGAACGGTTACGAACAATTATTGAGGGCTATCTGCCCGAAAAAAATTGTTCGTAACGAATATGCAAACTTGCCCTCTGCGCGACACGAAAAACCGTCACCATTGAAACGATCAATTTTTTGCTAGTGAAAAAGGAAAGGCGATAGTCCCTCTACGACTGGCTGAACTTCTCAAAGAACGAGAGGAAAGACACTCGAACGGTGGCGACAGTTTCGGGCTTCTCTGGGTTTTTCTCTTTCGCCTTTGCCCATGCAGACAAGGCAAAGCCCGTGATTGACGCCTCATAAGCCGTGCGGATGTTCTCTTGCTCTGCGCTCGAAATAGCATTGAATCGGGTGAGTATGGCCTCACGCTCTAAGCGTTCAGCCTCTATTTTTTTGCTCTCTGCATCCTGCTTTGATTTTTCTACAGCGTCACGCTTCGCTTTTTCCTCTTCCTGCTTCTTTTGTTCCTTCACCCATGATGCCCCGATATTGTCAGTCACGGCACGGGCGAGAAACCCCGTGAGACTGTCTCGAATCTTTCCCGCTTTCTGCATGGCTTTCGTGTAGGCGATAGCCTCACGCAAACGGGCAACGGTATATTTTCTTTTCCACCTGTAAGCGGTTTGTTGATCTATGCCTATCGCTATAAGTTCTGAAATATATTCAGGATGCGCCTGTTTCCCGTCCACCTCTTCCAGTTTCGGTAATGGTTCATCAATATCGAGCTGGAGTTGCTTTGCTTTCTCGCAGTGAAAAACGATGTGTGAGACTTTGCGGCCTGTTTTTGGATAATCTACCTGCGTGATTTGAA
>JBDKLD010000052.1:0-6546 GCA_039795715.1 Candidatus Parcubacteria bacterium
ATATATTTTGAAAAAACGAGCGCTTCATCTCCCCACATCCATTGAATATTTCCTTTTTGCATAAGGCCAGCTGTACCAATTTTTCTTTGCTCTATTTTTATTTGTGAAATTGTTGCCTCGCCTTTTAGGATTGAAACAATTTCATCAGAAGTCAGGTGTATCCAATCTGCATATGCGACACCGAGATTTTCAGCCAAGATTTTGTTGAAAGGAAGCAATTTTGCAGCTGCATGGACACCATTCTCAACACTCGCACTCAAAACCCAAGCCAATTCCTGAGCATCAGCAATTGCCTGCATGAGCGCCGTGTCACTACCGAAGATTTTTTTGAGCTTTTTTGCCACTTCTGCATACTCAGACTTTTTCTTTTGCTGAAGATCATGTTCAACTAACATATTTGAACCAATTACCTTGTCTATGCGTGCGAGAAGACCGTCGAATGAAAGCGGTTCAACTGGTAACAGAAAGAAAGTCTTCATCCAGGCGTACTCTTTTAGATATATGTCCGCTCGCTGACGAAAACCCGGATCAGTCTTAAATGAAGGCGAGCTAACCGCAATACGCACGAGATCACAAAATGCCTCCTGTTCTTTTTGGAAAATAATATCTTTTGTGGGAAAAATCAAGATACCGAGCGCAGTATTAAAATCAATTATTTTTTCGATTTCTGAGCGGTATTTTTCAAGACCATTTTTTACTCTATCTGAAATGAGATTTTCTTCAGTCAAATACCACGGTATCCAATACCAAGGAATGGTATTGAGATATGCCTGCTCGACATTTCGCCAGCCAGTTGCCAAATCCTCTTTTGCATACTTGCCATTTACAATTGCGACTGTCTGTTCCATAACAGCGTCGAACTCCGCCATAACCTCCATCGTGCGAGTCAGAATATAATTAAGATAATCACGATTCTTGATTTCAATCTTTAGCTTATTAAGAATATCTTTTTTATTTGCCGAACGAATATATCCCTTATATGAAGCTGTGAATAGATAATCTGGATTTTCTACTGGAAGTCGAAATTGCTCTGCAAGCTTGTCTCGAGTTGCCCGCAACCACAGATCAGTCATCACTGCTGGGTGCATATCCCTTTGTTGAAATTCAAATTCCCACTCTGCTGGGTTCATATTGTATTTTGAATTTGTTTCGGACATATGATGAGACTATTTAATAACCGTAATGATACCTTTATTTGCGTCAACTTCCACTATATCACCATCCTTCAACGCCCGTGTAGCTATTTTAGTGCCTATAACACATGGAATATTGAGCTCTCGTGATACGATTGCGGCATGACAAGTGATTCCGCCCTCATTGGTGATAACAGCACCAGCGAGCTTCATTAAAGGCACAAACTCGGGACGGGTCATGCTCGTAACCAATATGTCTCCTTGTTTGAAACCAACGTACCCATGTGGATCTAATACAATTCGAACATGACCGGTTAATTTGCCTCGATTAGCAATTGAGCCTTTTATAGTATCCGTATGAACAAGTTTATGTAATTTACTATCTACATCAGCAATTGCTTCATCAAAATTACAGAGACCCAACTCGTATGTATTATCTACTCTAACCAAAACAATAAAACCATTCTTTCTGCTCTCAATTTCTTTTTTGAGACCACGTATATGCTCAACACCTTTTATAAGCTCAAAAAGAATAGTATTCGGTGCGTGTTCACCATTAATACCAGCCCTCTTGAACATTTCTGTTGATACTTCACACATGATAGCCTGGATTTGTGCGATTGCATCTTTTCGAATATCTCTAAAATGCATAACCATCTGCATGTAATCAACAATTTTTAGCTGTTCCTTTGATAAGTTTGTTTTCCATTCATTATCCTTAAGGATAATTTGAGAAATTGATTCATGCTTTTTTTGATATTCGAATGTTCTTTGTTCGAGATTATTACGAATTTCTATAATGAGTGAGCTAATTTCCGTCTCAGGTTTTGTCCAAATGTAATCAGTAAAAATAAACTTAACTTTTCGAACTATGTTTTTATCATTATTTTTTATTGCATCAATCAGAAATTTTAATCGACGACCTTCAAATGAAACAAATATTGGATGTGTTGCATTTTCCCAAATTAAATCGAGGCTCGATTTTTTATCCTTTCCAATCACAGAGAGGATCTTTTCATAATCTATGCATTCAAGATAAATAGTATTTTGAAGTCCACCGAGTGAAGTCTCAACTATTTTTTTGAAAACATCAGTAAGTTGCTCATCAGTAAACTTACTTAAGTCTTTCGTTGTGATTTCATTATAAAAATCATATGTTTCTTTTTCAAACAAATAATACTCGTCACGTAATTGCTGTATGGAAACCTTACCGAGCCAATATTGCTCAAAACGCAACCTTGCGATTTCAAAATAATTATCTTCATTAAGAACTTCAAGACAGTCTCGACCCTTACTGATGCTTAATAGATCAAGAGACAATTCCCCAACTTGCCACGGAATAGTTAGAAATAATGGCGACAAAGGACCTCTAATTGTAAAGCAATTCGCGCCATTAAGTATTTTGCCAAATTTGTTTATCAGTTCGTGAGCCATAATTTATTTAATTATAGTAACTATTCCCTTATCCGCATCCACTTCCACCGTATCGCCATCCTTCAATGTCTTCGTTGCAAACTTAGTGCCAATTACACACGGCTTATTGATTTCTCGACTGACGATAGCAGCGTGACAAAGCATACCGCCAATGTCTGTGACGATTGCCCCGGCTTTTTGCATCAAGATCACATAGTCTGGCGTTGTCATCGTTGTGACTAGCACATCACCAGCAACTAACTTATTAAATTCATCTGGTTGAGTAATAATACAAACCTTACCTACATATTTACCAGGGTTACCAACCTGGCCTTTTACGGACTGTTTACCAGTCTCAACAACTGGCAACATTTCTTTCACGAGGATATCGACATCATGGGCATCTTCAACCAAAATTGCCTCGTTATTTGGTCCGGTAAACATAACAGTTCTCATGGTTTTTCTGCGAGCTGCCATTTGCTTCAGGTCTTGAGTGGATAATTTCCCCTCCAAGGCATCGATAATATTGTCTACTGTGAGGCAGATGAATTCATTATATTCTATGCCTAACTTAGTTCCAATCGCCTTTAGGAGAGGCTGTACACGCTCTGACAGCGTATTGAAGTATTCAGCCCCAGCCTGCTTAATATAGCCACAATGAGCGAGAATACGAGCTCGGACCAGAATCGGCTCTGGTACATCACCCATCACAACCGCAGGCAAATCCTCTTCAAATTTTGTATGCGTAATTTGTTCAAACAATCGTTCGACCGTGAGTGGCTCACCGATAAAATTCATAATTTCAAGCCAAGGATATTTCTCAGTATGAGTTTTTAATTGACTATATAGCTCGTTATCTTTTTTGACTTCATTAAGAGTTCGAGAACCAATTTTCTTTTTGAAATCCAAAACTTCTCTGTGTTGATAATACAGTGGTGTAATTATTTTTGGGATAATTGCTGGGACTTTTTCAGCTGGAAACTTGTGTGCAACAACTGCCTCCTGCAATCTTTCCTCAGCTGGTATGATAAATTGCTCAGCACCAAGACACCACAAAAAATTAATGTCTCGTGCATATTGTACAAATTCCTTAAATGATTCTAAGTTGACTGGCTTGTCTTTAATCATCTCCGAATATACTATCGCATTTTCATAAACCTTTTTTGATACCTCAACCATGTTTTGGAAAAAAGCCTCATCATTTGCTGCGATTTTTGCCGTGAGCTGTTGGTCGATACTCTTCAAATTACTTGTTTTTAGAAAAAAGTTACCGTCGCGCAGGTGTATTGCACCGAGATTATCCATCTTAATTCCTAAGTCATCAGCAATTTTTTGATTGAAACACGAAACCCAAAAATCCTCAGAAAAAATCGGATTTTTCCACAAACCAAAAAACGTATATGCTTTTGAATCGAAATCCTTAAGTTCTGGTGAATTAAATTTTTGTGGCATGTGATTATTTTACAATTGTAACAATTCCTTTTGTTGCATCTACCTCCACCATATCGCCATCCTTAAATACCTCTGTCGCTATCTTGGTTCCAATTATACAAGGTTTTTTGAGCTCGCGTGCCACTATGGCCGCGTGGCATGTAATACCTCCCTCGTCAGTGACAAAAGCAGCAGCTTTTTCCATTGCGGGCATAAAGTCTGGCGTTGTCATTGGTGAAACAATAATGTCGCCTTTTTCGACCCCTCCAACCTGCTCACGCTTGCGCAAAATTCTAACTTTACCAGTAACGATGCCTTTGTACGCAATTTGTCCTTTTACAGATGAAACCTTGCCCTCGACTTTTTCTTGATTCAACTGATACTTTGGGTATTTTTTAGCAAAATCATCGTGCTTACCCAAAAACAATTCGAGGCCATCAATGAGCGCAGCGCCGTTTTTTCGTGCTGTAATAATTTCAATATTAGGCTCAGAATTAATTTCTTCAAGCAATACGAGATTTTCGTGGCCAGCAATCTTTGGATATATATGTGAGAGACTCTTGATGATATAGACATCATTTGAAGCAAAAAATGTATCGTCTTTTCTAATTGCCAAAATAATATCAACTAGATTTTTTGGCGTCTTTTCATTCACGACAGTGTAATACCATAAATTGAAATCAAACATCAGATCCGGCAATAAAGCGAGATATGTATTAAACTCCGTAATATCTTTTGCGTAATCTTTTGCCCAAAACTTTTTTATTTCTCCGAGACGCTCCTTGTAACGATCAATGGATGCGAGGAGAATTTCTGGATTGCTCAAATTCTCAGCGAGTAACTTATCCATCAGCCAAGTAATCGCTTCCTGATTGTCCCAAATTTCAACCGTACCATCAACCATGTAGTGCACAATGACTGGCAAGAACGGATTTACCCAGCCTTTCTTCTCAGAAATACCGCGAGACAATTCCCGAGCCCAAATTTGCTGAATGAGAATAGAGGTGTCACGAGTATAGTTTTTGTTGAAAATGAGAGGCTTCATTTATTTTTTTTATTTACTCAAAATAGTGACGATTCCCTTACCCGCATCCACTTCTACCTTATCGCCGTTTTTAAGGATTTTTGTGACATCCTTGATCGCGATAACGCACGGCTTACCAAGCTCTCGAGAGACAATGGCCGCATGAGATGTAATACCACCCTTACCGGTAAGAATGGCAGCTGACATACGCATAAGAGGTACGAATGTTGGTGAGGTTTCAGCGGCGACCAAGATTTCACCTAGCTTAAAATCGCCAAATTCCTTCGATGAAGAAATCACGCGTACAATTCCTGTAACTTTGCCGAGCGACGCACCGATACCTTTTAAAATACCTGTTTGTAGATGCGCATCACTTGCTTTCTTTATATAGAGTTTTTTGATCTCTACATATTCTGGATCAAGAGCGGTCAACACAACTTCAACCCCGTCATCAGTTGCAGTATTAAAAAATTCTTGCTCTCGTGCAATAAGTACATTAGTTGAAACTGGAATTTTCTTGTCTGGATGCTGTATGGCAATAATAAGCTCTTCTGGTGTGAGATCGACAATTTGTCGATATGTACAATTATTTTTTTGAGCAATGACATTAAATATTGATTTCATCCGAAGAGCCATACTCATTTCAATCATCGCACACTGCGCTCGCCAATATGCTGAGCACACACTAGTAGCAACAACACCTTCGAGATTTTTGTCTGCTTCTTCAGTTCGGTGAGTTTTTGAATGATTATCTTGTCGAACATTTTCTATTTCTTCAGCAAGACGATTGTAAGCGTATGCTTCATCAATTGGGTCACCGATCCATTTGCTAATTCGACACCATACGAATTCTTTAATATAAGCGTCTGTACTCGATTTAAGTTCCGGATCTTTTGAAATAATTGCAGCAATATCAGTAACTCCTTTCGTATCAGGATATTTTTTCAAAACCTGTTGAGCGATACCGACCATTCTTTCAACTTCATGTTCAAGCCAGGTGGCACGAAGATGTGGATGGACTTTTGCAAAAAGCTCAGCGTCTGCTGTGATCTGACCGGCATTTTTTGCCAACTCAACCATTTGATCTCCAAGTGCAGTTGCAATTGTCCAAGATCCGATAAATTCCTTGTACAAATTAAATAGATGGACAACGTTCTTCTCTAAATATGCGTCGTCATGAGCAAGTTCAGCTCGAATCCGAGCGAATATGTCTTGAGCGGTTTCATCAATAATATCAACCAATTCTTGTAATCGGCCTTCTTTCTGACGCTGCGCGAGATCTGCGTATATAGTCTTTCGACTTTCAATGTGCCAAAAAGCATATCCGTGCACGCTAAAAATTGTTCGAATGTCACTAGCAGGATAAAGCCTCTTAACGAGCTGACATTTATGCCAATGAGTGAAAAACATCCAGGGCAAAACTGGAGTAATCCACCGTCCATCCTCTTCCCAAAGTTCGGGTTTAAAAATACCAACTTGATCAAGTAATTGTTTGGTATTGGTTTTCATTTATTTATTATTATTTCTTACTAAGCGTCGTAATCG
>JBDKLD010000053.1:0-6853 GCA_039795715.1 Candidatus Parcubacteria bacterium
TATGGGAATCGTCCTTACTCATACCGAAAAGGTATTTTTAGAGAAGATACGGAGCAGTTACCGAAAGTAGGCAAGTCGATGTAAAATTACCCATTTTTTTCAGCCCGAAGTCAATGGTTGACGAATAAAAAACCCTTATAAAATAAGGGTTTTTTACATTTGACGTAAGGGAAATACATTGTATAACTATTGACTTTTATTACTCCGCATGCTATTATAGCGAAGTACCTTTGTATTTGGCTAAAAACGCTTTAAATATAAAGGTTTTTGCTTTTTTGGATAATATTAAAGACCAAAAAAATGAAATCTGAAATGGAGTTAGCGGAGCTCAACCGCCACTATGACTAAAAATTTAAAGAAGTATATTCATTCGTTTATCGCCATCCCTATGTTGGCATTCTCCCTCCCTTCGGCAGCATCACTGCCAAGCGGGATAACGTTTAGTATGACTTCTCAACCAAATACTGGTACGGCTATTGTGGAGGACAACACTCCTGATACGACCGAGTACCGAGCAGCTATGGTCGACGCATATTTTTCGGCTAAAAAGCTTCCGATGGCAGGTTACGGCAAACTACTCGTAGAGGCTGCTGATAAATATGACATAGACTGGAGGTTGCTTCCGGCTATCGCTATGCGAGAGTCGACAGGTGGCAAGACAGGCCATACCTGTGGAGGAACCCTTTTAAAGGAAAATAATCCTTGGGGTTGGAACTCTTGTAAAGGTAAAGGCTTTACTTCTATGGAAGAATCCATTGATATGTTGGCACAACACCTTTCCGGTAATCACCCTCGAACTACTGACTACTACAAGAAAAGCCAAGGAAATGTGAAAGCAATTTTGCAGACATATAACCCGCCTTCAGTTGTCGCTACTTACGCCCAAGAAGTTATGGGAATAATGAGCAAGATTTCTCCTCTTGAGCAAGTCGCCATGCCAACACCAGTCGAGCAGACAACACTAGCAGTAGTAATATAAAAAAACACCCGATATCGGGTGTTTTTGCTAGAAGTAAGAATTCATATGAAGATTATTGACACGAATCTCCTCTAGTAGGGGATCAATGTACCCTGGTTCGAAAATTGAAGGGGAAGCCTTTTTCTTTTTAGAGATTAAGCTCAAAGAAAATGCGGATTGGTTTTTCTTGAGATTTGCCCTAACAATTTTAGACTCAGTTTTTTGCTCGGCTCTGAGCTTGTCTCTCTCTAGCCGGATTTCCTTGCCATACTTCTGCATGATTGACATAAATGCAAAAAAAGTTTGGTGTTCTTTATCCGGTAGCATGCCAACAATATTTCGGAATGCTTTGCGTACAACGCATTTCCAGTGGGGTTTTACTGCTAGGCGCAAAGGCGAACCATCTTCTTTTGGCTTACCGACATAGTTTTCATAATTTGAAATATGTGGGTGAAGATTCAAGTCAATATACTGTGCGGCTTGGTTCAGCGTAGTTTTGCTGATGTGACATTGATTCACAAGATAGTCTTCTTTTTCTTCTTGCGTCATAGTCTGCACCAGTGTTTTGGCTGGCCATATTTTTTCTTCTTTTTCCATAGTAAAGATCTTTTTGTATATAATACAAAGGTATTGTTACTATGTCAAGCGACGGCGGTAGTAGGTCTATATTTCCCTAATTTTCTCTATTGCAATGCTTTTCTCACCATTCCTCACAGTGATTTTCCCTTCAAAGGCTATGGTTTTGTCTTGGACGATGAGTTCCGCAACTTCTCTGTAAAGCTTTGGAAAAATAACAGCTTCGATTGAACCATGAAAATCTGAGATTTTAATAAATGCCATGCGTTCATTGTTCTTGGTAAATACAGCGCGGACTGTTTCGATGATCCCAGCGAGCGCAACAGTGAGACCATTTTGTAGTTCAGCATGAACCTTTTTGATATTTATTGCGCGACCCATGAGCTTGTCCTTGATCTTGTCGAGCGGATGACCAGAAACATAAAGACCAAGTAACTCTTTTTCCCAAACTAATATCTCTTCTTTGCTAATAGGTGGCATGTCACGGAGGACAAAGGACGATCCAGCGTCAGGCAAGTCGCCAAAGAGGGAAACCATTCCGGCATTCTTCTTGCCCTCACGATTGTATTCGAGCATGTTTTCGATATTGCCAAAAAGTGTCTCTCTTTTGCCACAGAAGTCCATAGCGCCAACCTTGATGAGCGCCTCGAGAGATTTTTTGTTGAGATTTTTGTGGTGAATACGATCGAGGAAATCGCCAATCGTCTTGAATGGTCCACGAACTCGGCGCTCTTCGATAATGTCGTCTGAGATATCAGTGCCAAGATTTTTAATCGTATAAAGTCCGAAGCGAATGACACCACCGGTGCCGTTGTTGTCACCAGAAGTAATAACCGTGAATCCACCGAAGCTTTCGTTGGTATCAGGTGGCAAAACAGTGATACCCATATTTTTACACTCAGCAATGATATCGGCGACTTTCTCAACATCGCCAGACTCAGCGGTCATAATCGCCGTCATATACTCTACAGGATAGTTGGCTTTCATAAAGGCTGTTTGGTACGAAACGCGACCATAACTAGCGGCGTGAGCCTTGTTGAAGCCGTATGCAGCGAATGGCTCGATGAGCAACCAAAGATCATTGGCTTTATCTTTTGTTAAGCCATTCTTAATGAAGCCCATGATAAGCTTCTCCTTTTGTGCTTCCATTTCAGCTGGGATTTTTTTACCCATGGCTTTGCGGAGTTTGTCGGCTTCGATCCATGTGTAGCCGGCGAGTTTGATAGCAATCATCATGACATCATCTTGGTAGGTAATAACTCCAAAAGATGCATCCAAAATGTCTTTCATTCTTGGGTCAATATAGCGAATGAGCGCTGGATTGTGCTTGCGCTTGATGTACTCAGGGATGGCTTCCATTGGGCCTGGTCGATAGAGCGCTACCATGGCGTTGATGTCGTGAATTGTTGATGGCTTGAGTTCTTTGAGGTAGCGAGTCATGCCAGATCCGTTGAGCTGGAACAGTCCTTCCGTTTGTCCACGGGCGAGTAGCGCGAACGTGCGAGGATCATCAAGTGGAATATTTTCAAGATCAATCTGTACACCATGCCGTTGTTCAACGAGTGTAACTGCTTCAGCGAGAATCGATAAGTTGCGAATGCCGAGGAAGTCGAACTTGGTCAGGCCGACGCCGTCTTCGCCGACGGTGTACATGTCGTACTGAGTTATGAGTTTGCCACCTTTAGGGTCGAACTGGAGCGGTACGTATTCGACGAGCGGGCGCGGTGAAATCACTACACCGGCCGCATGTACAGAAATATGTCGGACGCCACCTTCGATTTTCTTGGCTAGATCAATTATTTTCTTGGTATCAGGCTCATTGTCGTAAGCTTTTTTTAACTCAGGTTCGAGTTCCATGGCGTGTTCGATTGTCATCGGCATACCTTGTGAACCCATCGGAATCATTTTGGAAAGACGATCGCCGATATCGTATGGATAGCCGAGAGCACGCGCGACGTCGCGGACGGCGCCACGCGCCATCATCGTTCCAAATGTTCCGATCTGTGCGACTTTATCTGCGCCGTATTTTTGCTTGGCGTACTCGATCACTTCGTCACGACGATTGTCGGCAAAGTCCATGTCGATATCGGGCGCAGATGGACGGTCAGGATTGAGGAAGCGTTCAAATGGGAGTTTGTAGGCGAGTGGATCGACTGAGGTAATGCCGAGTGCATACGTTGTCATCGAGCCGGCGACCGAGCCTCGAATGTTGGTGAGGATTTTATTCTCATGTGCAAAACGGATGAGGTCTTCGACGACGAGGAAGTATGCGGCGTAGCCTTTCATTGCAATAACAGAAAGTTCGTATTCGAGACGTTCAATTGCTTTTGGATCTTCATGCAAGCCACGTTTTTTCATTCCAAGAAGCGCAAGTCTTTTGAGTTCAGCATCAGTTGTCACGCCTTCGGGTAGAGCGAATTCAGGAAAGACGAATTTGCCAAGCACAAGATCGAGATCACACATTTCTGCAACCATCGCTGTATTTTCCACTGCACCAGGGATGCCTTTGAAAAGTTCAATAGCTTCTTCGGTGTTGATGAGGTGATAATCGCCATCCTTCATCGACATGCCACCATTGCCCCGCGCATCGACGCCGGTATTGATCCGGAGCAAGGCTTCATGTGCGTCTTGGTCGTCGTGCATGAGGTAGTGAGAGTCGTGCGTGCCAACGATTGGAATACCAAATTCTTCGTGGAGCTTGATGATGCCGTTTTTCCAATTCTCCCAACCAGGCACTTCTTTGTGCGCCATGATTTCGAGGAAAAAGTTTTCTTTGCCAAAAATATCTTGGTATTCAGCGACAAGCGCGCGACCTCGCTCGATATCGTTTTCACGAAGAGCTTGCCCCATTTCTGATGCTGGGCAACCAGAGAGGCAAATGATACCCTCGCTGTATTTGCGAAGAATTTCTTTATCCATGCGGGGCTTGTAGTAGAAACCTTCAAGGTGCGCCATTGTTGTGAGCCGGATGAGATTGCGGTAGCCGATTTCATTTTTAGCAAAGAGGGTAATGTGGTTGCGTTTACCATCAAGCCCGGCTTCTTTGTCGGCGCGGCCACGCGCTGCGAGATAACCTTCGACGCCGAGGATTGGCTTGAGTCCAGCTTTCTTGGCTTCCATATAAAAGTCTATTGCGCCGTACATTGCGCCGTGGTCAGTGAGGGCAAGTGCTGGCATGCCGTATTTCACCGCAGTTTTTACCAGATCAGTTACCTTGGAAAGACCATCCAAAAGTGAATAGTGAGAATGAGTATGGAGGTGAACGAATTTAGTAGACATCGATGAGACAGTATACCAGTCCGTAATCTTGTTTGACAAAAAATTGCTTTGATTTGCTATGATGAGGTTATGGTTATCGGTATAGATGAAGTAGGGCGTGGACCAATCGCTGGGCCAGTTTGCGTAGCGGCTTTTCAAGTAGCCTCACTCAGTGAACTCGCGAAAGCCGTGAGAAAAATAAAATTACCGCTTCGTGATTCAAAAAAACTGAGCAAGTATCAACGTGAGGCTTGGTTTGTAGTACTTAAACAGTGGAAAGCAGAAGGGAAGTGTGATTTTGCGATTTCCCTTGTCCACGCAGAGACAATTGATCGTATCGGTATCGCGCCATCTATTCGTCGAGCACTTGCCAGATCGCTCGGTAAGCTGGAGGCGAAAAATAAACATACTATGAAAAATATTACTATTTTGCTTGATGGTGGCTTGAAAGCACCCAAGGAATTTGCTAAGCAAAAAACAATAATTAAAGGCGATGAAAAAGAGCAGGTAATTGCTCTGGCTTCAATTGTGGCAAAAGTCCATCGTGACCGACTTATGACGCGACTGGCAAAAAAGTATCCGAATTATGGTTTTGCGGACCATGTTGGCTACGGCACTCGCGCTCACTACAAAGCAATTGAGAAGCATGGACTGACAAAAATTCACCGTAGAACGTTCATAGATAAGGACATTTGACTCAATGCCTATGCTTGTGTTATACTAAAAAAGCAAAAAACAGTTCTTAAACAATAAAAACGCAAAAGTAATGAAGAAAAATTCTATTGAAAGTGCGCACCCTATGGCGAGTGCGAGTATTGTCTATGGTAATGACGATGAGTTGTCTAGCGATTACTTTAAAGATTTGATTAAAAAATCAATGAAAAGACGTCTTTGGATACCTGAGAGTGGGCTTATCATAGATGAGGTGAAAACTCTTCTTGATTCAAGTCTCGTACGATTCTGTATTCCTGATCTCGATTCGTTGTACGAGGATTTTATGGACAGTACTACATACAAGTTCATTGAATCATCAAGAAAGGCTAATCGAGAAATCTTACTCCATGCTCTCAAGGTGATAGATGGCGAGGTATTTGACGAGATGATGAAAGAGCAACTTTCGAAGCCTCTTGAAAAAAGGGTGATTGTGCCACCGCAGACATTATTCTTTCTCTATCTTTCCGCGAAGTATTTCAAAAGGCTATCTTTTTTTAGTGGTCCGCTTACTTCACATCGAGCAACACTGAATAATTCTTCTCACAACACTCCGCTCAATTTATTTCTTAAAAGAAAGATTGAATTGGATAAAAAATGTATTGTAAAAGAAATCGCAGCCTTTACCCCGGCTGCGATACGTATACCAGAGCTCATGGGTGAGCGTAATGCGTACAGTCTTGTGTTGTCAAATTAGTATTTTCCCCTTATTTATAAGGGGATTTTTTATACCCTCGGTAGCTCTTTTACCCTTGACTATATGCTATATTTTGGTATAATAGTAAAAAATCATTAAAATAAGATAAAGATGAAAAAACTCGTTAAATGGATGCCTTTATTGGGCATGGTACTTATGTTTATGAGTGGGTGTAAAAATATCGAAACACCTTCCTCCGGAATAATCCAATTTACTACTTCAGGCTACAAGCGTGACACATTGAACCAGTATAAATTGTCCTACATCAAAGACAGTGTTGGATTGATAGATAAGATTCAACTCTATACTGATGCGCAGGTTATCAATGCTTATTGCCAAGCCAGTGAATTAAAGGCTGGTAATGGTAAATTGATAATAGAGAAGAATACTCATGAGCTATTTATTATTCCGAGCACACCTGGGGTATTTGTCTCCATTTCAATTGACTACCAATTATTAGCTGTTGAATTTGAAAATGATTCAGCAAAGCTCGTTATTCCGTTCAGGTGGGATGGTGGAAAATATGTGTTGGATGGTGTAATTGATCCGAAAACAAAAAATGTTCTTGTGAATCAAGGTGAAAATGCTGTTGGCGAGGCTTTTGTCTCACAGCCTGGATCAGAAAAGAGATTTATCGTTTTTGAACTGACACC